>JAJUIC010000031.1 GCA_029265595.1 Flavobacteriaceae bacterium | reverse complement strand
TGTATATGCAAAGGCTACTGCCATCCATAAAGGCCGAACCACACAGCTGTGGGAAATTAAAGTGACCGATCAGGAAGGGCATTTAGTTTCTCTTATCAAACTAACTAACATCTCCCTGCCTAATAAGAAATGACCTATACCGAAAACCTAGTTGATAAGCTGCTTGAACAATTAAAACAGGAGCTCCCCTTTGTGGTGTATCGAAAACCGGAGGTGCGTGGCTCGCAAGCGGGTTCTGAGATCCGGGCCCTCCTTCAAAATAACCGGAAGAAATACCTGGTGGAAGACTTCAGTGAGAGTGGGTTTGTTTTGGCGCCCTTTGACAGCCGCCGGGAAACCCTTCTGATACCCACAGCGCATTCCCAATCCTGGTATACGCATTGGGTAACTCCTTTTGAAGAATCAGGGGCAGAGGTGCCACCAGCAACTCCTGAGTCTGATGCATCTTTTCATAAGATTCTGCGAACAACAGCAAAGCAGGATCACATGGATTTAATCAGGCGAGGTCTGGCGGCCCTACAGGGAGATACTCTTGATAAAGTAGTGCTGGCTCGAAGCGAATCGGTGGTCTTATCCAAGCCGCCGCTCAGGCTATTCGGAGAACTGGCCAGGGCCTATCCCAATGCTTTTGTGTACTGCTGGTATCATCCCGATGTCGGTATGTGGGTGGGAGCCACTCCCGAGAGTCTGGTTCATCTGCAGGGAACGCATTATACCACAATGGCTTTGGCCGGAACCCAGGCCTTCAAGGGCCAGACCATCGTTGCGTGGGGAGAAAAAGAGCTGGAAGAGCAACAATACGTCACAGATTTTATTCTGAATAATTTGCGGGATCTGGGGCTTCAACCAAAAATTCGCCCATTCCACGGAGCAGAAAAAGTATCAGAGGCCGGAACCTACACTTCCAGAGCCGGGAATCTGCTACACCTTCGCACGGACATTGAAGGGGAGCTTCGGGCTGCAGGGGATTTCCAAAAAATTGTACGGGCATTACATCCCACGCCGGCTGTGGGTGGCGTACCCAAGGAAACTGCCCGCTCCTTTATTTTAAAGGAGGAACCTGGGGACCGTGAGTTTTACACCGGGTTTCTGGGAGAACTGAACCTGGTGTGGGAACGACTCCGCACCAAAAACCGCAGAAACATCGAGAATAGGGCGTACAGAACCCTGCGGAGGAACAGTTCTCTTTATGTGAATCTGCGATGTATGAAGCTGGAAGGAGCGTTGGCCAAAATTTATGTCGGTGGCGGAATAACAATAGATTCTGATCCGGAAGCAGAATGGGAGGAGACCGTGAACAAGGCCCAGACCATGAAGAGCGTGCTGGGCTAAAGAACCTGCCGGGTCAGGCCCTGCTTATGGAAAACTCTTCGTATTTTTGCCCATCATATGAAGTACCCGAAAATTCCCGTAGCACAAGCAGTGGTAGCCCTTTGTGAAGCCAAAGGAATCAACCACATCGTAATATCACCAGGATCGCGAAACGCACCCCTGACCAATGGGTTTTCCCATAATCCCAATATGCGCTGTTACAGTATTGTGGATGAGCGGAGTGCCGCATTTTTCGCCATTGGGCTTGCCCAGCAACTCCAGGCTCCGGTAGCAGTAGTTTGTACCTCTGGATCTGCCCTGCTCAATTATTATCCTGCGGTTGCAGAAGCTTATTACAGTGACATTCCGCTGGTGGTGATTTCTGCTGATCGGCCGGTAGAGCGCATCGATATCGGGGACGGCCAGACCATCCGGCAAAAAAATGTTTTTGAAAATCACATTCACTACTGTGCCAACCTGTATTCGGAACTTCCAACCTCAGCCAATGATGAGGCAGTTAAACAAAAGTATTTGGAATCTCAGAAACTGAACCAGCGAGAGATTAACCTTGCCCTGAATACGGCCATAGAACAAAGTGGGCCGGTACATATCAATGTTCCCTTTTATGAACCTCTGTATGATTTGGTTGAGGAGCCGATCCCGGCTCCTTTGGAAATAAAGCCTCAAAAGGAGTCCTACCAGCTTCTTCAGGAGCAACTGCAGCCGTATGCAGATATCTGGAGTAAAGCTAAAAAGAAGATGGTCCTGGTCGGTGTGAATCAACCTGATTCTGTAGAACAGCGATTTTTGGAGCAACTGGGAAAAGACGAATCCGTACTGGTTTTTACCGAAACCACCTCCAATCTGTCTCAGGAGGATTTTTTCACCAGGATTGACAGCATCATTGCACCCATAGAGCAATCGCATAATAAAGAAGAACTCTTTGAGTCGCTGCAACCGGATGTACTATTAACCTTTGGGGGAATGGTAGTCTCCAAAAAGATCAAGGCCTTTCTTCGTAAGTATCAGCCCAAACACCACTGGCATGTGGATAAAAAGAAGGCTTACAACACCTATTTTTGTCTCAATAAGCATTTTGAGCTTACTCCCAATGCCTTTTTTGATAAGTTCTTTCCGCTGGTGAAGCCTATATCCTCTACCTACCGCAGGGAGTGGATGGAAGTCAAAACCCTGCGACAGAAGCTCCATGAGCAGTATGTGGAGGAAATTCCTTATTCCGACTTCAAAGTTTTTCAGGAAATCTTCAAGAAGATACCCCGCCGGCGCGTGATTCATCTGAGCAATAGTGCTACGGTTCGGTATGCCCAACTCTTCCCGATGGATCCCACCTATAAACTGTACTGCAATCGCGGCACCAGTGGGATTGACGGGAGTACCTCCACAGCAGTTGGAGCAGCAGTGATAAGTCCGGACCCTACGGTCCTTCTCACTGGAGAACTGGGCTTTTTTTACGACAGCAACGGATTGTGGAACAATTATATTCCTCCATCATTTCGGATTATAGTCATTAATAACGCAGGAGGGGGAATCTTCAGAATCCTGCCTGGAAACAAGGATACCCCTGAGTTTGACCAGTTCTTTGAGACAACACACCAGTTGAACGCCGAGCCTCTTTGTAAGATGTTCGGCCTGGACTACAGTAGTGCATCAAATCAGGAGGAGGTCAAAACGCAATTGGAAAGCTTTTTCCAGAAAAGCGAGCGCCCCAGGTTGCTAGAGATATTTACCCCGCGCAGGGTCAATGACAAGGTACTGATCGAGTATTTCAAATACATGCGAGGTTAGCCTTGAATTTTGTAAATTTAGAAGAAACGCCCAAGTATGCTTTTATTAGGTGAGAAACAGGTATTGACCATTGATCGGGATACCGATCCCGGATTATTTCTTCGGGATGAAGAAGGAAATGAGGTATTGCTCCCCAATAAGTATAAGCCCTCAGAATTTGAAATAGGAGATTCTCTGGAGGTGTTTGTGTATCTGGACCATGAAGAACGTCCGGTAGCCACTACGCTCGATCCTTTTGTGAAGCTGGATGAGTTTGCCTATCTCAAGTGCGTGGAGGTTAGTCAGATTGGTGCATTCCTTGATTGGGGGCTTGAAAAACACCTGTTTGTTCCCTTCGCGGAGCAGGCCGTGAAAATGAAGAAAGGCGAATATTACCTGATTTTCTGTTATCTGGATGAAATGACGGACCGTCTGGTGGCTTCCAGTAAGGTGGATAATTTTTTAACCAATTCAGAGTTGACCGTCGCACCATTCCAGGAAGTGGATCTCATCATTGGAAATCGAACCCATTTGGGCTGGAATGTCATTATCAATGAACTTCACAAGGGGCTGTTATACAATGATGATGTGTTTCAGGTATTGCAGACAGGTGACCGGGTCAAGGGATTTATTAAAAAGATCCGACAGGACGGGAAGATAGATGTGGTATTGCAGCGGCCTGGATATCGGAGCATAGAACCCAATACCGAAGAATTACTGACGCAGTTGAAGCTTCACGGAGGTTTTTTAGCCCTCACGGATAAATCCGATCCCGAGCTGATTAAAAGACAGCTCAACATGAGTAAAAAGAGTTTTAAACGTGCTCTGGGATCCCTCTACAAACAGCGGAAGGTGGATATTGTGGAAAACGGAATTCGCTTAAAGAAGAACCCTTCCTAGGGAGGCTGGGATTACCTGTAATAGATGGAGTAGGGGGAATAATACCGCGTACCCAGTGCAGGGCGATAGAAGCCATTGTGCAAACCTGAGCGCATATGGCGGTATTCTCCATAGGCGGAGTTTCTGGTTTTCCCGGTATAGGGGTCGTAGTTCCAGCCCCGGCTGTGAGATCTGATGCCGTCAGATAATTCGAACTGAACGCTTTTTTCCTCCTTTTGAGGTTTCTGAAATGGAGAATGAATCTCAACCGTCCGAGTGGTGCGGTTCTTTTCCCGTTCCATAATGGCCACCATATCGATTTGTGGCTTTTCTATTTTTCTGGAAAAGTCAACTTCTCGCAGTTTTATACGGGATTCCGGAAATTCAGGAGCCAGATTGGAGAGACTGGGAATGAATTCCTGCCGGTCTTCGAAAAAGGTTTCTTCCCTCCCAAAATCAAGTTGGCCCCAGGAAACGAATGAGGTCAAAAGAAAAATTATTGAAAGGAGCTGTCTGTTCATCGAACTGGTTTTTCCAAGTAATCAGCAAATTCCATACAAATCTAACCAAAAATTACCACAATTTATTTGTAGCAGGCTGACACGCGGCTGATGGAAGTGGAAAATGGGGGGAACCTGCAAAACCTTCCGCAGGATTCGGTTTAAAAACTTATTTTTGGGAAAAATAGAAGTTATGATGAAACCCGATTACAAAGTAGCTAAAGAATACGAGGATATCACCTATATGAAATCCAACGGAGTGGCACGAATCGCCTTTAACAGGCCCGAGGTACGCAATGCCTTCAGACCTAAAACCACTTCGGAGTTATATGATGCCTTTTATGACGCCCAGGAAGATACTTCCATCGGAGTCGTTCTATTATCTGCAGAAGGCCCCTCTCCTAAGGATGGCGTCTATTCCTTTTGTAGCGGGGGAGATCAAAGGGCCCGGGGGCAGCAGGGATATGTGGGAGAAGATGGGATGCACCGGTTGAATATCCTGGAGGTGCAACGACTGATTCGGTTCATGCCAAAGGTGGTTATTGCGGTAGTACCGGGATGGGCTGTAGGCGGAGGCCACAGTCTGCACGTGGTGTGTGATATGACCCTGGCCAGCAAAGAACATGCTATATTTAAACAAACGGATGCTGATGTCACCAGTTTTGATGGAGGTTATGGGTCTGCTTATCTGGCTAAAATGGTAGGCCAGAAAAAAGCTCGGGAAATTTTCTTTCTGGGAAGGAACTATTCTGCCCAGGAGGCCTTTGAAATGGGCATGGTCAATGCCGTAGTGCCTCATGATGAACTGGAGGATACCGCTTATCAGTGGGCTCAGGAGGTTTTGGCTAAATCTCCTACCAGTATCAAAATGCTAAAGTTTGCCATGAACCTCACAGATGATGGAATGGTAGGACAGCAGGTATTTGCCGGTGAAGCTACACGCCTGGCTTATATGACGGAAGAGGCTGTAGAGGGACGGAATGCGTTTTTGGAAAAAAGAAAACCAAATTTCGAGAAAAAATGGATTCCTTAATAAGGGTTAATCAGAGTGGGAATGAACTTATTGGAGGCAAATGGATGAATATGTAAAAATATGGACCGATAGCGCCATTGTGGTCAATAGAGTGGTGCAGGTGTTAAAAGAGGAAGGGATTCCTTCCATGATCAGGGATCATGTGGAATCTGCCAGACTTGCCGGTTTTGGAGTGTCGCCCTATGAAGTAGAATTACATGTACTGAAACGGGATGCCATGCAGGCCAAGAATATTGTCAGCTCTTTTTTCGAAGATACTACCTCGTTCTGATTTAAGGTCATTCCCTCAAAAAATAAAAAAGGCTGCCTTTTATACAAGGCAGCCTTTAAATTTATACACAGATCCTCCTATCGAAGCGAAGGGTACTTTCCAGGGTTGGCCTCATGCATGATGTCATAGACTTTTTCGTACATGTCTTCCAAAGAAGGTTTGGAAAAGTAATCCCCGTCTGTTCCATAGGCCGGACGGTGATTTTTTGCTGTGAGGGTCTGGGGCTGACTGTCCAGATACCTCCATCCGTTTTGAACTTCAAGAATTTGTTGTAGGATATAGGAGGACGCTCCACCAGGAACATCTTCATCTATCACAAGCAGGCGATTGGTCTTGGCCAGACTCTTAACAATATCGTGGTTCAGGTCAAAGGGCAGAAGGGATTGAATGTCTATAACTTCTGCATCAATACCGACCTGTTGCAGGTCATTGGCCACTTCCACCACCATCCGGAGCGTGGATCCATAAGAGACCAGCGTGATGTCGGAGCCTTCCCTCACGGTTTCCACAACACCTATTGGGGTGGTGAATTCTCCCAGGTTGGAAGGCATCAGTTCTTTCATTCTGTACCCATTGAGGGATTCCACAATTAAAGCGGGTTCATCGGTTTTCAGAAGAGCATTGTAGAATCCGGCGGCCTTGGTCATGTTTCGAGGTACTAAAATATGAATGCCACGTAACAGGTGAACAAGCCCTCCCATTTGAGATCCACTGTGCCAGATTCCTTCGAGTCGGTGCCCTCGAGTGCGGACAATCAAAGGTGCTTTTTGCCTACCGGCAGATCGATAGCGCAACGAGGCCAGATCATCGCTCATGGTTTGCAGGGCATAGAGAATATAGTCCAGGTACTGAATTTCTGCTATTGGTCGCAGCCCTCTCATGGCAAGACCTATTCCCTGACCTAAGATCGTGGCTTCTCTAATTCCGGTATCGGCCACTCTTAATGCGCCGTATTTCTTTTGAAGACCTTCCAGACCCTGGTTCACATCTCCAATTTCTCCTGAATCTTCTCCGAAAATCAGCACTTCCGGATGGGAAGCAAAAATGCGGTCAAAATTATCCCGCAGGACCACCCTGCCATCTACTTCTTCTGCATCAGGGGAATATACAGGTGGAACTTCCTCAATGCCCGTCGCTCCGCCTTCGGATTCATTATAAAGCGCGCTGCTGTATTCCTGATGAGCCTGGAGCGTATAGGTATCGATCCACTGAACCAGCGCATTCTTTGCAGGACTGGATACTCCAATCAAATAACGAAGACTTTTTCTGGCAGCTCCCAAAACATCCTTTTTCAGGGGTTCTTTAAGGGCTTCCAGGTCGTTTTTCAACTGCAGGATAGCGGCCCTATTGGTGCTGGACTCAGCAACTTCTTCCAATAGGGGAACCAGCTCTTGCTGTTGCTTTCGGATCGGCCTGTTGTGCGCATCCCATGCTTCTTTTTTAGCATCCCGCACCTGTTTCCTAATGTCATTTTCCAGGTCCTTTAGTTCTTCCTCGGTGGCCAGGTCATTGGAAATCATCCAATTTCTCATTCTGAGGTTACAGTCATATTCCTTTTCCCATTGCAGGCGCTCCGGACTTTTGTAGCGCTCATGGGATCCGGAAGTGGAATGGCCTTGGGGTTGGGTGAGTTGAATGACGTGAATGAGTACAGGAATGTGCTCTTGTCTGGCCAATTTTTCCGCTTGTTCATAGGTCTCAATCAGGGAGGGATAATCCCATCCCTCTACCGTAAAGATTTCATATCCGTTGTTCTTTCCTTCATCTCGCTGAAATCCCTTCAGCACCTCTGAAATATTTTCTTTGGTGGTTTGGTGTCGGGCGTGAACGGAAATACCATATTCATCATCCCACACACTCATGACCATAGGAACCTGTAGTACACCAGCAGCATTGATGGTTTCCCAAAAGTGGCCTTCACTGGTGCTGGCATTTCCTATGGTTCCCCATCCAATCTCGTTCCCGTTAATTGAAAAGTTTTCTGCATTGATTTCTTTTACCTCCCGGTATATCTTTGAAGCTTGAGCCAGTCCAAGCAGCCTTGGCATTTGGCCGGCGGTGGGAGAAATATCTGAACTGGAGTTCTTTTGTTTAGTGAGATTTTTCCAGGTGCCATCCGCTTTAAGGCTATGTGTGGCGTAATGACCACCCATTTGGCGTCCCCCGGACATGGGTTCGAGCTCAATATTGGTAGAGGCGTAAAGACCGGCAAAAAATTGTTGAATGGTCAGGGCCCCTATGGCCATCATAAAGGTTTGATCCCGATAATATCCTGAACGGAAATCCCCATCTTTAAAGGCTTTTGCCCATGCCAGCTGAGGCACTTCTTTCCCATCTCCAAAGATTCCGAACTTCGCTTTTCCTGTCAGCACCTCACGACGTCCAAGGATACTACACTCCCGGCTGGTGACCGCAATTTTATAATCCTGGATTACCTGTTGTTTAAAATCTTCAAAAGAGATACTGTCTTTTGTTGATGTTTCGGTTTGCATACTACAAGCTTTGAAATTCGAACAAATGTAACAAAAACAGAGGTTAAATACAATTCAAAAAAATGCGGTTAAAATGATAATTTTTCCGTCAGAACAAGGCTTGAGGGAAAAATTTACAATTTTTGAGAGTTTTATCAAGAACTGTTGGATTTTATTTAGAGAATGGGAGGGCTACCTGTAAAACCCCAAGACAAAGTTTTTACAAGATACTTTTCAGGTCAGGGGCTAATCCCTTTATTTCAGTCCTTTGTTAATTAGAAGAGGAGGAAAAATCCTGCCATAAATCTGCTGTTTCGCGGCTGCTGCACCCGGTCACAGAGGTAGAGGTGAAGGGTTTTCCACCTATTTTTAGTAGTTTTACAGGAAGATATTCCTATGAAAACATTTCTAAAGAAACACTGGTCCAACATACTTTTTGTGCTGTTTATCATCCTGCTAATTATTCCTCAAACAAGGGTGCCCATTCAGGTGGGCGTGAACCGCCTGCTCTCCTTTGGTCCCTCTACCGTTTCAGAGGCCACTCGGGATCAGGTTCAGGATTATAACTGGCAGTTGCGGGATCTCGATGGAACCCGATTTAATCTGGAGGATGCAAAAGGAGAGGTGGTATTAATTAATCTTTGGGCTACCTGGTGTCCCCCCTGTATAGCTGAGATGCCATCCTTTCAAAACCTTTACGATCAATACGGGCAAAAAGTGACATTTCTTTTTGTCTCCAATGAAGAGCCTGCAACCATCCATTCCTTCCTTGAGAGACATCAATATGATCTGCCTATTTATCAGCCGCTTTCCATGGGGCCGGAAAGATTGCAGAGTCGCAGCCTGCCGACCACTTATTTGCTCTCCAGGGACGGAGAAATAGTGGTGGAAAAAACGGGAGTGGCCAACTGGAATGCTTCCAGTTTCCACCGGGTACTGGATGAGTTGATTCAAGAAGACACGGATTAATTATTTACCGGAGTTCTTCTTTTACTCTGCTCCAATATCTCTTCAAGATAATCCCTGCTGTTGGAAAGCCGCGGGATTTTGTGCTGACCTCCCAGTTTACCCCGACTTTTCAGCCACTGATAAAAGGTTCCGGGAGGAACTTCCCGCACCAGCGGCCTTTCTATGGCGATGTCCTCTTTGCGTTTTTCAGCGTAATCTTCATTGAGCCTTTGAAGCTCCTGATCCAGAGTGGTGACGAATTCCCGATGGTTCCGCGGGGATTTTACAAACTCCACCAGCCATTCGTGATACCCTTTTTTACTTCTGTCATAGAAATAGGGCGCTACCGTGAAATCCTGGAGAATACAACCGGTTTGCTCACAAGCTGCCTGAATGGCCCGCTCAGCCTGTTCGGCAAAGAAGTCTTCCCCAAAGACGTTGATACAATGTTTGGTCCTTCCACTGATGAGAAAGCGGTAGGGATTTTTGCTGACGAACTTAATGGTATCTCCTATTTTATAGCGCCAGAGCCCCGAATTAGTAGAAATAACCACGGAATAGTATTTTCCCAGCTCTACCTGACTCAGTGGAATTATTTTGGGATTGGGATTGGAGAAATCTTTTTCTGAAATGAACTCATAATAAATGCCATAATTGGGCATGAGCAGGAGGGAAGGATCATCCGTTTGGTCCTGCATGGCAAAGAAGCCTTCGGTGGCATTATAAATTTCCTGATAATGCAGGCTTTGATTGCGATCCAGACTGTGAAACAACTGTTTATAAGGCCCGAAAGAAACGGAACCATGAAAGAATACTTCCAGATTCGGCCAGATGTCTTGAATATGGCTCAGCTTGTGATCCTTTGCAATCTGCTGTAACAGCAAAAGCATCCACATGGGAGAACCGGCCAGACAGGTAACGTTTTGACGGGTGGTGATTGCCGCTATCTTGCGTACTTTCTCCTCCCAGTTGTTCATCATGGTGACTTTCAGTCCGGGCGTGCGCTTAAGCTGAGCCCAAAGTGGCAGGTTCTTCATCACAATGGCCGAAATGTTTCCAACAGAAACATCGGAATTGCCAAAGCTGTTGACCTGGCTGCCCCCGATCGAGAGGTTCTTTCCCGAGAAGATTTTGCTGCCGGGATGATTGTGTAAATAAATGGCGAGCATATCCCGGCCTCCGCGAAAGTGGCATTGTTCCAGCCCTTCTTTACTGACCGGAACCAGTTTGCTTCGGGCTCCGGTTGTCCCCGATGATTTAGCAAACCATCGGATTTTTTCGGGCCATAAAAGGTTAGCCTCGCCCTTGAGCATTCTGTTAATAATAGGTAGCAGGTCCTCGTAAGATACCACAGGCACCTGTTGTTCAAAATCTTGTACTGATTTAATACCTGCAAACCCGTGCTTTCTTCCGTATTCGGTATTGCGAGCTGTGATAATAAGATCTTTCAGCACCTGCTGTTGGACTTCATCAGGACGTGAAATAACGTGTTCCAGGTGTTTAATACGTGATTTCATCACATAGGAACCTACACTGCTAATGATTCCCATAGCGGGCTAGGTTTAGGTTATATATGACCTTGTGAGAGGTTGGTTTCATTTCTCTTGAAGTTTTGATCGAAGATACTAAATAATGATAGTTAAGTAGGTGGTGAGGCTGCTACTTTGAAGAAATTTTTAACATATTATGACCTATAACAGTTACATTCTTCAAAAAACCAGGCACAGAAGGCCCTCTGTATCAACCTGGGAAGAGACGGGTATTTAAGCTTTTGGGGCTTGCCGGTCGCTCAAAAGGGAATAACACGGAAAGGACAGGGAAAATTCGGTTCCTTTTTTAGGAGTGCTGGCTACGTTTATTTCGGCATCATGCTCCTCCAAAATGCTCTTCACGGAACTTAGTCCTACCCCCATACCACCAGGTTTTTGAGTGTAAAAAGCATCAAATAATTTTTCAAGCTGTTGTTTCTCCAGTCCATGTCCGTTATCCTTAATTTTCAGGATAAACCAGTCACCATTCTTCTCGATTTGCAAGCGCAGAATGCCTTGATCCGGATGCATGGCCTCACTGGCATTAATAATAATATTGAGAATGGCAATTTTGAGCTTTTCCCTGTCGGCATTGATGTGGTAGGTCCCCTTATATCTTTTGACCACTTTGATACCTGACAAATAGATGCGGTCACTGGCCAGACCTAGGGAGTCTTCCAAAACCTCCGCCAGACAACACTTTTTTAAGACAGCCGGACTGTAATTCGAGGCGGTTAGAAGGTCCGTTACCAGTTTATTCAGGGTCTTGGTACTTCGGCGGATGATTCCCAGATAATTTTCCAGTACCGGAAGCTGCTCCTGTGGCAAATGGCGCCGAATAATATCAATAGCCATTCCGATACTGGCCAGGGGATTGCGGAGCTCGTGGGCAAAGGTCCTGGCGACTTCTCCCTTAATAGACAACTTCTCCGCATGCAAAAGGGCTTTTTGTGTGGCCTTATGGGCATCAATGTTCCGAAGCAGGACAATGTATTCCGTCACCTTTCCCTGAAGATTGCGTTTAAAGACTTTTGCCACCGCACTGAACCATTCCCATTCTTTGTGTTCACCCCGTAGGCGGAATTCTGTCTCAGTGATGTGATCGTTGGTACCGGACATGACCTTCTCGTGAAATTTCATCAGATTGTCTCTTTCCCGGGGATGCACATAGGTAAAAATATCCTGGATTTTCTTGCCCAGAACTTCCTCTCTGCGCATTCCCGGCAGCCCTGAAAGATCGCGATTCAGGTATTTGATATGCTCCTGTCGTAGGTCCAGAATCATTATGATGTCCGGAGAGGTCCGGGCAAGCTGCTTTTTGAATCGGATATTCTCCTTGAGATTTTCAGCTTCTTCCTTTCTCAGGGTAATATCCTCTATAGAGACAATTAAAAGGTTTTCGTGTTTACGGGTGGTGATCCGGTACCAGGCCCCTGGCTTGTCGGGAAGTTCGCACCAAAATTCAAAATCCCGAAACTCTCCTTTCTTCATCACGTCCTTGAAAACCTCCATGAGGCCGTTGGAGCCCGCATGAGGATTTACCTCCAGATAATTTTGCCCTTCCAAACCTTTTGTCCCCTGAAGCCGTTCCATTACTTTATTTGCTCTTAGAATCCGGAAATCCGCGATTTCATCCTGCCGCTCAAAAATCGGTTCCAGCACCAAAAGACCTTCATTTGTCGTGTCAAAAACGATTTGAAGCAGGGCGTTGTTTTCTTTCAGCTGATCCGTTCGCAGCTCAATTTTTCGCTCCAGCTTCTGATTTCTCCCGATGAGCAGATTTTCATTGTTTTTGGATTCTGTGATATTACTGAAAATGATGCCTAATTTTCGATGCTCCAGATCTCCAATGGGAAATGCAAAGACGTTATACCAGTTATTTAGAAGACTGACCGAAAAGCTGGTGAACCTCTGTGGCACACCCGAACCAGCAACTGCCTGATAATACTCCAGCCAATGGTCTTCATAAGCGGGCACTAATTCTTTTATAGTTTGCCCTTCCGCCTTATCCAGAGGTAAATGACTGACAAAGGCCGGATTGGTTTCCAAAAAGAAGAAATCTCTGGCCTTGCCCTGGAGGTCGTAAATAAGGTCTATGGTAGCATAACCCTCGTCAATGGTTTCAATCAGGGCAGCATATTTTTTTCGATTTTCAAAAAGCAATTCGTCTACCTCAGGATCCAGCTTTGTTCTGGAAGCTTTTATATGCTGGCGCTCTTGAGCGATACATAGAACCAGGTCATTGTTTTTTTCACCATTAGGGGATGGAGAAGCCGAATTTACGGAAATAGAGGAATAAGCAGCTGTCTTTTCGCCTGCCATCGGCACATCATTCTTATCAGTTTCTTCATCTGACGTGAAATTCCAGTGGTAGTTTCGGATTTGGAGCTGGTAGGGCTTCCAGTTATTTCCGGATTTCAATTTAACATCCAGTAACAATTCGGCCGAAGGATCGGTCTGGGCAAGATCCTGAAGCACTTCCTGCAATTCCTGATGGTTATCCGGATGAATCTGGTGCTGGACAAATGTCTCTGCGATGTTCTCTTTTTTAAACTCCTGCGTGAAACAACTGTATACACGCGCATTGTAACCTACCAAATCACCAGTGGCCCGCCGAAGGATAAAAACCAGGAAGTTCTGATGCTCCATCCTGTTTTTGAAACCATAATAGAAGTCCCTCTGTCTTTTGTAGTCCGTGATGCTGTATTTCTTCATCGAGGCCATAATTGACAAATCCGATTTTGTTGGGAATTCAAAAAAGAAACTGAATTCAAGTTAAAAGTACTATAAAAATTAGAGAATTGCAGATTGCATTACTGATTCTGCACTGCTCGATTCTATTGTTGACGCTTTAATTACTAAACATTTAAGAATTTATTAACGGTCTGACGGACTTATCGCACAGGTTCCGTCGAAGAAACAGGGAATGCGCCGCCATGGATTTGCATGTGTGGGAAGTAAAATTAACGATATCTTAGGCAATATTTAACGCCGTTGAAATAATATACTACCATTTAAAAGGCCGCAGCACAAGAAAAACTTCCGGATCTTATTTTATAAATTTGGCCCGTTGTGCCCACTTTAACAACTGGGAAAGACCACATACTTTATCGACTAAGAATTGAATGAGAACGAAACGAACCTTCCAAATTCAGCATGCCTCCCGGTTTAAAGCCCAGCTGCTGGAATGGTCGGCAAGGTATCAGGAAGTAGTATGGCTGGATGGCAATGGCATTCCGGATAAGTATTCCAGTTATGATGCCGTACTGGCCACGGAGGCCTTTACAGCTATTAAGACCGACGAGGATTCGGGGTTTGATAAACTGGAGGAGTATCAACAAACAACCGGGGACTGGTTATTTGGGTATTTATCGTATGATCTTAAAAATGATACGGAAAACCTGTTTTCCAAAAACAGAGATGGTCTCGAGTTTCCAGCTTTATATTTCTTCCAGCCCGTCCGGTTGATTTTGATTCGTGGAAATACCGCGGAATTCCATTACCTGCGAATGGTAGAGGAGGAAATGGAAGAGGATTTTTCTCAGATAAAGAGCATCTCGACAGAAGGAGACCCTCTCTGCGAGAATAAGAAATACGGCCGCGACCACAACTTCGAGATGATTCCAGCCTTATCAAAGAAAGAATATCTTGAGCGGGTCCAGGAAATGTTGACCCACATTAGACGGGGAGATATTTATGAGGCCAATTTCTGTCAGGAGTTCTATGCCCACGGGAAACCCATTCGTCCCTTACAAGTCTATAAAGCCCTGAATGCCATTTCTCAGGCGCCATTTGCTGTTTTTCTTAAACTGGAGGTCTACCATTTGCTCTGTGCTTCTCCCGAGCGTTATTTGAAAAAAAAGGGCAGCCAGCTTGTTTCTCAACCGATTAAAGGGACGGCCCCCAGAGCGATGGATTCCCTGGAAGATGCCCGGTTGATGGAGGAACTGGGAGCGGATCCTAAGGAACGAGCCGAAAATGTGATGATCGTAGATCTGGTGAGAAATGACCTGTCGCGAACAGCCAAAAAAGGTTCGGTTCAGGTAGAAGAACTCTGCGGAATTTACAGTTTCAGGCAGGTGCACCAGATGATTTCCACCATCACCTGTCTGCTACAGGAAGATAAAAGGGCGGTGGATGCGCTGCGCTACACCTTTCCGATGGGGAGTATGACCGGAGCTCCCAAAATTGAAGCCATGAAGATTATAGAAAAGTTAGAAAAGAGCAAACGCGGGTTGTACAGTGGAGCGGTCGGTTATTTTGATCCCTCCGGAGACTTCGATTTTAACGTGGTTATCCGGAGTATTTTGTATAATTCAGCCAACCAGTATATTTCCTTTTCAGTTGGCAGTGCAATTACGGCAGCATCCAATCCTGAAAAAGAATATCAGGAATGCCTGGTAAAAGCCCGGGCGATGAAGCAGGTTTTGGAGGAAGAGTTCGGAGCAGGCTAGCCAGGGAAAATAGTGCGTTTTATTACCGACCTACTTTTGTCTTCTTAGTGCAAAGTAACGATCTTTGTAATCTATGTTAGAGGCATTTCAGAGACATTTGCAAGAGCACTTTCCGCAAATTTATCAGGCTCCTGTTTTAGTGGCAGTAAGTGGAGGGGTGGACAGTGTGGTGCTTTCTCATTTGTGCCAAATGAGCCAGTTGGAATTTGGCCTGGTTCATTGCAATTTTCATTTGCGGGATCAGGAAAGTGACCGGGATGAGGATTTTGTTCGCAATCTGGCCGAATCTTATAAGGTTCAACTATTTACCCGGGACTTCGATACCACCGGGTATGCCGCTCAAAAACAAATCTCCATTCAAATGGCCGCGCGGGATTTGCGATACGCGTGGTTTGATCAGCTTTTAAAAGAAGAGGATTTCGCTGGAGTTTTAACTGCACATCATGCCGATGATAACCTCGAAACCTTCCTCATTAACTTCATTAGGGGAACAGGTTTACAGGGATTGTGTGGAATTCCGCCAGCTAACGGTCCCATCCTGAGGCCGCTGCTTCCGTTTTCTCGTTCTCAGATAGAGACCTATGCCAGGGACAACGGGCTGAGCTGGTGTGAGGACAGTACCAACGCCTCTGATAAATACCTGCGCAACCGGCTGCGAATGGATGTAATTCCGGTCCTGAAAGAGCTTAATCCACAAATGCTTCAGGGGTTTCAACAAACCCTGAAATACCTTCAGCAGAGTAACTCCCTGGTGGAGGATTATACCGGAGCCGTATTTTCCCGAGTAGCTACTCCTCATAGCTATGGGTATTCCTTCGATGTCTCACAGCTTAAAAGCCTGCCCAATACCAGGGGCATTCTGTATGAACTCTTCAAAACCTTTGGGTTCACCCAGTGGGAGGACATATTTGATCTTTTGGATGCACAGCCTGGAAAGGTAGTGAATTCATCGACCCATCGGTTAATAAAGGATCGCCATGAGCTTTTGCTCACGCAATTGCAGCAGCCCAGGGAACTTCATGTGGAAATTCCACGGCAGGAGGATGTAGTGGAAGTACCCAACGGGCGGCTGAGATTTGAAAAAGTCGAGCAAATGCATACCCCCAGCAGCAATGAGATTTTTGTTGATGCCTCCAAACTGGCTTTCCCCCTGGTTTTGAGAGGCTGGAAGGAGGGAGATAGTTTCCAGCCCTTCGGAATGAAGGGGACTAAAAAACTCAGTAAATACTTTAAAGACATTAAGCTCTCTTTAGTGCAGAAGGAAAATGCGATGGTTTTGGAATCAGCCGGAAAAATTGTCTGGATTGTGGGACGCCGCGCCGATTCCAGGTTCCAGGTCACTAATGAGACATCATCTATATTGAAAATAAGCTTTGAGCTATGAGAATATTTCTATCTATTATAATCCTGAGTCTGGTATCTTTGACTTCTTTAGAGGCACAGATCTTTGATCCCTCTTTCTCCACTGGAGGAATTGTAAATCCAGTTGAGTGGGAGGCGCGCGTCCAGAAGCAGAACGATTCTGTCTATCATCTTATTTATACCGCTAGGCTGGAAGACGGCTGGCACTTGTATTCACAACATCGGGCTGCAGAGGACGGACCCCTGGCTACGGAATTCTCCTTTAATGACACTCCCGATACCTATGAACTCCTGGGCCAGACCCGCGAACCTGATGTAGAGGCGAGGTTCGATCCTGTTTTCCAGATGGATGTGAAGTTTTTTAAAGAGGAGGTCTCATTTGTACAACCCATTAAAGTACTCGATCCAGATCTGACTCAGGTGGAAAGTGAAGTGCTCTTTAACGTGTGTAATGATGAGATGTGTCTGGCTCCTGAAACCATTCCGTTTACCCTTTCCCTGACCACGGGAGGAACCCTGGAGATGGAGGTGGGAGAGGCTTCAGAAACGGATCTGGCCCGCACTCAGGCCCTGAAGATAGATCTTAAGGGAGGGGAAACCCTTTCTGCCAACCAGGAGGAAGACAGCAGTTACTTAAGCTTATTCTTACTGGGATTTGTGGGAGGATTAATTGCCCTTTTAACCCCCTGCGT
>JAJUIC010000189.1 GCA_029265595.1 Flavobacteriaceae bacterium | reverse complement strand
GAGACGATCAAAGAACGGGAGACCAAACGCAACCTGGACCGGATTCAAAAAGAATACCGCTAATGGCTGCTTCGTCACCTAAAGTTTTTCTTCCAAAAAACCTGTAGGAAGGTTTAATTGCGATCCTCTAACAGGGGAACGAATCGGAATTCCCCATATTCGGTTTTATGAAATTCTCTTTCCGAAGTCCGTTCCAGCAGGGTCATTATCTGAGAATCTTTTCCTACCGGAATAACCAGCCGTCCTCCGACCTTGAGCTGTCCCAAAAGCGCCTGGGGCACAAATGGAGCTCCGGCTGTCACTAATATACGGTCAAAAGGCGCAAATTGCGGCAAGCCTTTATACCCGTCCCCAAAGCTCAGGTACCGGGGTCGATACCCAATGTTTTCCAGAAACCGCTTGGTCTTTTTAAAAAGCTCCTGTTGGCGCTCCACAGAGTACACCCGGGCACCCAGTTCACACAAAAGAGCGGTCTGATAGCCACTTCCCGTGCCTATCTCCAGAACCTTTGCTCCGCGCTTTACCTGCAACAGCTCGGATTGGAAGGCCACCGTATAAGGCTGGGAAATGGTCTGATCGGCAGCAATAGGAAAGGCTTTATCCTGATAAGCGTGATCTTCAAAGCTGCTGTCCATAAACAAGTGACGGGGAATTTTGCGAATAGCATCCAGTACCTTCTCATCCGTGATCCCCTTACTGGCTACAAGCTGCGCTAGCTGTTGCCGCATTCCCTGATGTTTAAGCGTATCTTTTCGCACCTTTAAAAAAGCTGATTAGAGTAGGTGCCAAAAGTACGGAAAGAAACCCTGATGTTAAAGACAAACCACTACAGGTATGACCGCGCTCCTGCAAAAGAACCTGCTATCTTCCCGGGCTCCTCTTCTCTTTTTTGTAGGGCACTCTGTCAAATTTTTCCATACTACTTGTTAAGGCTTTTTTAGCACCCCTGTCAACACATATGCCAGGTCTTTACCAGAAGTAAGGGTTGGGTTTAGCATAAGAAATAGTATTTTTGTTGAAAACTTTGAAACTTATGCTGAAAGTTGGTGTTTTAGGTGCTGGTCACTTAGGAAAAATACATTTGCGTTTACTCAATCAATCGGACAAATATGAGCTGGTAGGTTTTTACGATGTCAATGAACGTACTGGTAAAGAAGTGGAATCCGAATTCGGGTACCGTTTCTTTCCTGATCTGAGTTCCCTGATTGAAGCAGTAGACGTGGTGGATGTGGTAACACCAACGCTTTCTCATTTTGAAGTGGGCAAACAGGTGATTCAGGCAGGAAAACACCTGTTTATTGAAAAACCCATTGCCAACACCGTCGAAGAAGCCGAAGTATTGGTAGGACTGGCTCGGGAGTATAAGGTAAAGGGACAGGTGGGGCATGTGGAGCGGTTTAATCCCGCTTTTACGGCAGCAATTTCCAAACTGGAAAACCCCATGTTCATTGAGGCGCACCGCCTGGCTGAATTCAATCCCCGGGGCACGGATGTACCGGTAGTACTGGATTTGATGATTCATGATATTGATGCGATTCTCAGTGTGGTGAAGTCTCCGGTAAAAGGCATTCAGGCCAGTGGAGTGGCTGTTATTAGTGATACTCCCGATATTGCCAATGCCCGGATAGAATTTGAAAACGGCTGTGTGGCCAACCTCACGGCCAGCCGGATTTCACTAAAGAACATGCGCAAATCCAGGTTCTTCCAGCGGGACGCCTACATCTCGGTGGATTTTCTTGAAAAGAAATGCGAAGTGGTGAAAATGAAAAATGCCCCTGAGCAGCCGGGGGATTTTGATATGGTTCTTCAAAATGCGGAAGGGGTGCGAAAGCAAATCTATTTCGACAATCCTGAAGTAGTGGAAAACAACGCCATTTTAGATGAACTGGAAACCTTTGCCGATGCCATCACAAGGGACCTCACTCCCATAGTCACCCTGGAGCAGGGAGCCAATGCGCTTAAAGTAGCTAACCAAATTATTAATTCATTCCAAGTCAAGTAAACACATGAGGAAAATAGCAGTTATAGGGGCCGGAACCATGGGAAATGGAATTGCCCACACCTTTGCTCAATACGGCTTTGAGACCAACCTGATCGACATCTCTCAGGAGGCCATCGACCGGGGTCTGGGCACCATCACCCATAACCTGGACCGTCTTTTGGCCAAAGAAAAAATATCAAGGGAAGACAAAGATGCCACCTTATCCCGCTTATCTACCTATACGGACTTCGAAGGAGGAGTCGAACAGGTGGACCTGGTGGTGGAAGCCGCCACGGAAAATTTGGAACTCAAACATTCCATTTTTAAAGACCTGGACGGCTACTGCTCCCCGGACACTATCCTGGCTTCCAACACCTCCTCTATCTCGATTACTCACATTGCCTCGGTAGTCTCCAATCCCGAGCGGGTCATCGGGATGCACTTTATGAATCCGGTTCCCATTATGAAACTGGTTGAAATTATCCGGGGTTATTCCACCTCTGACGAGGTTACCCAAAAGGTCATGGACCTTTCCAAAGAATTGCAGAAAGTTCCGGTGGAGGTCAATGATTATCCCGGATTTGTGGCCAATCGAATTTTAATGCCCATGATTAATGAAGCCATAGAAACCCTGCATCACGGCGTGGCCGGGGTGG
>JAJUIC010000037.1 GCA_029265595.1 Flavobacteriaceae bacterium | reverse complement strand
TTTTGGTTTCCAGGGGGTCTGTTTTTTAATTTTCCCCAGCGACCAAGAGATTCCCTTTATACTTCTTATTTTTGCCCTCCATTAAACCTTAATAAAGATGTACAGAAGTCACACCTGTGGAGATTTAACTATAGAAAACGTTCATCAGCAAGTCACCCTCTCAGGCTGGGTGCAGAAGATCCGGGATAAAGGATTCATGATCTGGGTAGACCTGCGTGATCGCTATGGCCTTACCCAGCTTATCTTCGACGAGGAGCGGACGCCAAAGGAAATGATGGAGAAAGCGGCTAACCTCGGACGAGAGTTCGTGATACAAGTAAAGGGAAAAGTGATTGAACGGGAATCTAAAAACCCCAACCTTCCCACAGGAGACATCGAAATTCTGGTAGAGGAACTGAAAATACTCAACCAGGCAAAGGTTCCGCCCTTTACCATTGAGGATGAACCTGACGGAGGCGAAGATCTCCGCATGAAATACCGCTACCTGGACATTCGGCGAAATCCTGTCAAAAACAAACTGATGTTCCGCCACCAGGTAGGCATGAAGGTTCGCAATTACCTTTCCCAGCAAGGTTTTATAGAAGTTGAGACGCCATATCTTATTAAATCCACTCCCGAAGGAGCCAGGGATTTTGTCGTGCCCAGCAGGATGAATCAGGGTCAATTTTACGCGCTGCCTCAATCTCCCCAGACTTTTAAGCAGCTGTTGATGGTCGGAGGCATGGACAAGTATTTTCAGATCGTTAAGTGCTTCAGAGATGAAGACCTGCGGGCGGACCGGCAACCGGAATTTACGCAGATCGACTGCGAAATGGCCTTCGTGGACCAGGAAGATATTTTAAACATTTTTGAAGGGCTGACCCGGCACCTACTCCAAGAAGTCAAAGGCGTTGAAGTGAACGAGTTCCCTCGGATGACGTATGCCGAGGCCATGAGACGCTATGGCAATGACAAACCAGACATCCGCTTTGGAATGGAATTCGGAGAACTAAACCAAGTGGCCCAAAATAAAGGCTTCAAAGTGTTCGATGAGCAGGAATTAGTGGTCGGTATTGCTGTACCCGGAGCTGCCGGGTATACCCGAAAGCAACTGGACCATCTGATTAATTGGGTAAAGCGTCCTCAGATTGGTGCCACCGGCCTGGTCTGGGTAAAATGTCAGGAAGATGGCAGCTACAAATCTTCCGTGGACAAGTTTTTCAATTCGGAAGATCTGGCCTCCTGGGCAGAAGTAACCGGGGCCAGGGCCGGAGATCTTATTTTGGTCATGGCCGGTGACACTCATGCTACACGCACCCAGCTGAGCGCTCTGAGAATGCACCTTGCACAGGAGTTAGGACTTCGGAAACCAGAAGAATTTGCCCCTCTCTGGGTAGTGGATTTCCCATTGCTGGAATGGGACGAAGAAACCGGGCGATACCACGCAATGCACCATCCCTTTACCTCTCCCAAACCTGAAGACATACCGCTTCTGGAAAAAGATCCGGCTTCGGTACGGGCCAATGCCTATGACCTGGTACTAAACGGGAACGAAATTGGGGGCGGTTCCATCAGAATTCACGATCGTAACACCCAGGAAAACATGTTTGAGCTTCTGGGTTTCACCCCGGAGGAGACTAAAAAGCAATTCGGTTTCCTGATGGAAGCATTTCAGTACGGAGCTCCCCCTCACGGTGGAATAGCCTTTGGATTCGACCGGCTAGTAGCCATTTTGGGAGGTCAGGAGAGCATCAGAGACTACATCGCCTTCCCAAAGAACAACTCCGGGCGGGATGTCATGATTGATGCACCCGCGCCTCTGGATCAGGATCAATTATCCGAACTGAATCTTAAACTGGACCTAAAGGAATAATACCTGCGTTGCCTATTAGCAGGTTTTTTTTATCTTCCAATGTATTTAGGCATTTCATGAAGGTAATAGACAGGCTTTTAGACTCATTTTTGAACTGGAAAACCAAACACATTTCTCATCAGCAGTTTCTGATGATTCTAAGTTCATTCATTGGGTTTCTGGCCGGGATGGTAGCAGTGGCCTTAAAGAACCTGACCTATCTTATCCAACGCATGTTAGAAAATGAGGTCATTGATCCCTATCACACGGCCTTTTACTTCATTTTTCCCCTAATTGGGCTCTTTCTCACCCGGATTATTGTCAGGTTTTTTTTGAAACGGGAACTCAATATGGGCATCCCTGCCATTATGGACATCATGATCCAGCGAAAGGGAATCATGAAAAGGTACGAGACCTACGGGTCCATTCTTACTGCTCCACTCACCGTGGGATTTGGAGGATCTGTCGGATTGGAATCTCCCACAGTTTTTTCAGGGGCGGCCATCAGTTCCAGGCTCTCCAGAATCTTCCGTATGAACCAGGCCTCCAGAACCCTCCTGATAGGCTGTGCGGCTGCCGGGGCCATGTCCTCTCTTTTCAAGGCTCCGATTGCAGCCATTATTTTCGCAGTGGAGGTTTTCGCTCTGAACCTGACCCTGGTTTCACTCATCCCTCTGATTCTGGCCTCCATATCTGCTATCCTCACCTCCTATTTTTTCTTTGGAAGTGATATCATTCTTCAGTTCACCTTCACAGATGACTTTGAAATACGGGAAGTTCCCTTTTTTATATTGCTCGGGGCGCTGGCATCCCTTTGTTCCATTCTTTTCACCCGATTGCATTTCGGAATACTCAATAGGTTTGGGAAAATCAAATCTACCTTCAATCGGTTTCTTCTGGGTGGCCTTAGCCTTGGAGTTCTTATTTTCTTTTTCCCACCGCTCTATGGTGAGGGGTATGACATGATTAACAACCTGCTTCAGGAAAATTACGGCTATGCCCTGGAGACCAGTTATTTCAACCAGTACCTCGGTAATATCTGGGTGGTCATACTTCTACTGGCCAGCCTGTTCGTTTTTAAAATTATTGCCACTTCTGTAACCCTGGGGGCAGGAGGAATCGGTGGACTTTTTACTCCCGTCCTCTACCTCGGTAGCACCATGGGGCATTGTTTTGCTCTTATCATTAACAATCTTGGTGTTTTGAATACTCCTTTGTCGGTGAGTAACTTCACTTTGGTGGGGATGGCCGGTCTGCTGGCCGGGATAATGCACGCCCCTCTCACAGCGATTTTCCTGATCGCGGAACTCACCAGTGGCTACGAACTCTTTGTACCCTTAATGATTACCGCGGCTATATCCTTTATGATATCCTCCCAATACCAACCGCATTCGGTTTATACCCTGGAGCTGGCCAGACAAGGAAAGGTTTTCAGTCACGATAAAGATAAAATGGTACTCACCCAGATGAATATCTCCGAAGTCATCGAAACTAATTTTGTTCCTTTGGAAATTGGCATGACTTTAGGGCAGGTAGTAAAGGAAGGTGTGGTAAAGTCATCGCGGAACATTTTCCCTGTAGTAGATCAGGGCTATTTCAAGGGCATCATTTTGCTGGACGATTTGCGACCTATTATGTTCAATCAGCAACTATATGACGAAATAAAAGTGAGAGATATCGTCCAGGCAGCGCCAGAGGTCATTGATGTACAGAAGGACGGCATTCAAGCGGCCATGAAAAAATTTAATACCAGTGGAGCCTGGAACCTGCCGGTAATTCAGAATGATCGCTATATTGGCTTTATTTCAAAATCCAAACTATTGACCCGGTATCGTCAGAAGCTGATGGAAGTGACCGTATAACATTAGTATGATCCATAACAGAAATTGACATGAAAATATTTTTAAAATACCTGACTATCCTAATTTTATTAGCCTTTGCCATAGGTTTTGGGATCAAGTATACAGGGGATTCCGGCATGGGAGATCTTGTAATTGGCCTGGGAGTATTGGCTTCCTCATTTATTCTGTTGCCACTGTGGCTGTACCATAGCTGGAAGGGAAAACGCTATGAAGATTATACTCTGACCAATGAGAATATCCGAAAAATGAAGGAACGGGAAGAGCATAAAAACAGTCGGGATAAATTTTAGAAATTTATAACACTTGGGCGCTGTTTCGTTGAAACTATTATACTATCTTTGCTTATTATTAATTATTATTTTTTTACAATGGAAGGAACAGTGAAATTCTTCAACGAATCCAAAGGTTATGGATTTATTACTAACAACGAAACCGGAAGAGACATCTTCGTACACGTAACCGGTCTTACTGGTGGATCGCTTAATGAGGGTGATCGCGTAGAGTACGTAGAACAAGAAGGAAGACGAGGAATGAACGCCGCACAAGTGCGTGTGATCGAATAATATAGTTTTTATTATTTATCCTAACGCCCTGCTTTGCAGGGCGTTTTTCTTTATTAAGTTTTGGAGCAAATCCCTTCGCTCCATCCACTAGCGAGAAAGAGAAAGCATCTCCCTTAGATTTTCCAACATGGATTTGCTCATCCGATCCAGATCAAACTGGTGTTCCCATCCCCAGTCTTCCCGAGCCTGGCGATCATCTATACTGGCCGGCCAGGAATCTGCTATTTCCTGACGGTAATCGGGTTCATAATTAATCTTAAAGTCCGGCAGGTATTTTGTGATAGCGGCCGCTATTTCCTCGGGTGCGAAACTCAGTGCCGCCAAATTATAGCTGGATCGCACCTGAATGTTTTTTGCCGGTGCATCCATCAGAGCGATCGTTCCCCGAATAGCATCACTCATATACATCATCGGCAAGGTAGTACCTTCTTGTAAAAAGGAGGTATACGCTCCGGATTTCAGGGCCTCATGATAAATCTCTACGGCATAGTCGGTGGTTCCACCACCTGGCAGGGTTTTATAACTAATCAAACCGGGATATCGCACACTTCTTACATCCACATTGTATTTCCGGAAATAATATTCACACCACCGCTCTCCGGCCAGCTTGCTGATTCCATATACCGTGGAGGGTTCCATGACAGTCACCTGAGGGGTATTATTTTTAGGACTAGTAGGTCCAAATACGGCAATACTCGATGGCCAGAACACTTTTGAAATTTTTCCATCCCTGGCCAGATTAAGGACATGGAACAGAGAGTTCATATTGAGGTCCCAGCCCTTCATCGGAAAACGTTCAGCGGTCGCACTAAGCATGGCGGCCATCAGGTAAACCTCTCCAATTTGATGTTGCTCGATGATTCGTTCGAGTTGCTGATAATCGGTGGCATCCACCACTTCAAATGGACCCGACTCCATCAACTCCTGATTGCCCTCTTTGATGTCGCTGGCTACAACTTCATCGTTCCCGTATTTTTCTCGAAGGGCAAAGGTCAGTTCCGTACCAATTTGTCCACATGCTCCCACGATAAGTATTTTTGAACCCATAGAATTCGCGTTTTTTAGCTGCAACAAAGATATTCATTTGGGAAAGGCCTGAAAACTCCCGGGGGTCAAAAAACCCTATCCTTGGTTTTGTTTTTCTTCATTGCTAGCCTGGAAAACACTATTCTTCTTTTTTGTTGTTATTTTTGAAGCATGAAAAGCATGTATTATGTCATTTTGGTCTTGGTTCTGACGGTTTCGTGTAAAGAGGCACCTGAAGCAGTTGAAGACACCAATGCAGATGAAGCGCTAACACAAACCTTAGAGCCCACTGGTGGGCGGATGGTAGACCTTACTTCGGAGGCCATGAATGTAGCCTCCAGGTGGCTTGCATTTGTTACGGCCCAAAATGAGATAAGAGACCTGAGAAATGCCACTGGACATCAAATCATTGCTAATGCAGATCCACTCAGACAAATCATGAACTCCCTTAGCAGCACCCTTCCTGACACCCTAAAGGTGACCCCTATTGAAAGCAGAGTGACGGTACTGGTCACTAAAGCAGAGGTCCTGCATCAGCAAACCACAAAGAAAAACCAATCGGTATCTGAAATTTTCGAAGCGGCAACCAGCCTGATTAATGAATTTGAAAACTTCAAATTGCAGTTGAATGAGCGCTTTCTTCCGGCTCCCGGCGATTTTCAGCAGGAATTAGAGCGTCAATTTGGTATACCAGCAGACACGATCCCGGGGAACTGATCTAATGGCTTCCATTAAACAATCAATTTTTATAAAGGCTTTTTTGGCCTTCGCTGCCATTGGGAAAAAATCATTATTTGGAGAACACACCCGGAATAGCTATGTGAATCTCAAAAATTTTGTTCTAATTTTACTACTTTAAACTTTAATAAATACTTTAAAAAAACCAATGAAACACAGGAACACGATATTCTGTTCACTCCTGGTAGCTGCTACCCTGGGTAGCTGTGCTACTGACAAAACCACTAAAACAGAAGAAAATCACGGAATCAATCTGGCTTATATGGATACTACAGCCAGACCACAGGATGATTTCTTCCGCTTTGTAAATGGTCAATGGCTGGATAACACGGAAATCCCAAGTGATAAAACTACCTGGGGAAGCTTCCTTGAACTCAGGGAGAAGACCGATAACAATGCCCTTGCTCTTTTAGAGGCTGCCACCACGGATGAGAACCTGGACCCTTCGAGTGATCAGGCAAAGGCTGTATATCTGTATCAGACCATTATGGACACCGTAACTCGAAACGACCAGGGCATCCAGCCAATAGAACCCTACCTGGCTCAGATCGAGGAAATTGAAAATGTGGCTGATTTACAAGAGTACCTCACCCAGATGCAACTCTTTGGAGGCGGAGGTTTCTTCTCCTTCGGCGTCCGGGCAGATGCTAAAGACAGCAATATGAATGCTGCATACCTTTATCCAGGTAGCCTCGGACTTCCAGATCGGGACTACTATGTAGCCAACGATGCAGATTCCAGAGAAAAAAGAGCGCTTTACCAGGAGCATATTGCACGAATGCTGCAGTTTTTGGGAGACTCCGAGCAAGAAGCAGCAGAAAATGCCCAAACCATTCTTGCTTTTGAAACCAAACTGGCAGAACCAAGATTTGACAAGGTTCAAAGTCGCGACGCCCGCCTGTCGTATAACCCCATGAATGTGGAGGAACTGCAGGCGCTCGTTCCAGCCATCAATTGGAACAGGTATTTTGAAGGTATTGAGGCAACCCCAGTGGATACCATCATCGTATCCCAGCCCAAGTACATGGAGGTGGTTCAACAGACACTGTCTGCAGACCAGCTAAAAGAATGGAAAGAATACCTGCGTTGGACCCTGTTTAACCGGGCAGCCTCGATGCTTACCTCAGAAATTGAGCGTGCTGACTGGGAGTTCTACAGCAAAACCTTAAGAGGAGTACAGGAACAACTACCCCTGGAAGAGCGGGCCCTCCATGCCATTAACCGTGGTATCGGAGAAGCCTTAGGGAAGCTTTACGTGGAAGAGTATTTCCCGGCCGAAGCAAAGGACAAAGCGGAGGAAATGATTTCCAATGTGGTGAAGGCTTTTGAAACCCGTATCGATAACCTGACCTGGATGAGCGACAGCACCAAGGTCAAGGCAAAAGAAAAACTCAGCACCACCACTATAAAAGTGGGATATCCGGATGAGTGGAAAGACTATAGTGACATCGAGGTTAAAGGACCCGAGGATGGAGGTTCCTACTTTCAGAATATGATGAACATCACCAGATGGAATGTGGAAGACAACATCAGTGACCTGGGAGAGCCGGTGGACAAATCCGAATGGTTTATGGCTCCACAAATTGTGAATGCTTACTACAATCCAAGTTATAACGAGATTGTTTTTCCTGCAGCTATCCTACAGCCGCCGTTCTATGACTACAAGGCGGACGCTGCCGTGAATTACGGTGGAATTGGTGCCGTTATCGGCCATGAAATTTCCCATGGTTTTGATGACAGTGGTGCCCGATTCGATGCGCAGGGTAACCTAAACAACTGGTGGACGGATCAGGATCTTTCTCAGTTCGAACAATTGGGTGGAGCTTTAGCTGACCAGTACAGTGCCATCGAGGTTCTGGACAGCGTATTTATCAACGGGAAATTCACCCTCGGTGAAAATATCGGTGACCTGGGTGGTGTAAACGCCGCTTATGATGGGCTGCAGTTACACCTGGCAGAACATGGGAATCCCGGAAAAATTGATGGATTCACTCCGGAACAACGCTTTTTTATGTCCTGGGCTACCGTCTGGAGAACCAAAATAAGGGACGAAGCGCTGATTAATCAAATCAAGACGGATCCCCATTCTCCTGGAAGATACCGGGCCGTTGTACCCTTACAAAATATTGATGCTTTTTACGAAGCTTTTAATATTAAAGAGGGAGACGGAATGTATATCGCACCAGAGGATCGGGTAAGGATCTGGTAAACAGGATTTGGATACAAACTTCAGAGGGGCTACCGGTTGGCAGCCCCTCTTTCTTTTATCCTTTATCCTTAGGAGATCCTGTCATCTCCGGCCCCAAGAGGCCGAAGTACTTCAAGAGCCTTATCCACGGAATCTATCTTATCAAAAGTCAATAATAAACGCAGGCCATTGCGGGTTTCCTTCTCTTTCATCTTTGCCAGACGGGGATGTGCCTGTACATACTGAAGCACCCTACCAAAGGTCCTGGTTTGATAAAAGCTCGAATTCTGGTCAGCGATAAAGTACCCTATGAGCTTGCCTTTTTTCATTACCACCTTCTCCAGTCCTATTTTGGCGGCAATCCATTTGATTCTGACGCTGTTTAATAAGTCCACCGCTTCTGCAGGCAGGTCCCCAAAACGATCGACCAGTTCGGCCTCATACCGCTGGAGTTCCTCCTCCGAATTCAGATTATTGAGTTCCGTATAGAGATTCAGACGCTCGGTAATACTATTAATATAGTCATCCGGGAAAAGCAATTGGAAATCCGTGTCGATCTGGGTATCCTTAACATATTCCTTTTCATGCGCAGGAGGATGATCCTCCTGGTAGACATCCCTGAATTCGTTTTCCTTGAGTTCTTCTATGGCCTCATTCAAAATCTTCTGGTAGGTATCAAAACCTATTTCATTTATAAACCCGCTTTGTTCTCCTCCTAGCAGATCTCCGGCTCCACGAATTTCCAAATCCTTCATTGCGATGTTAAAACCACTTCCCAATTCGGTGAACTGTTCGAGGGCCCCAATTCTTTTTCTGGCATCCTCACTCATTGCGGAGTATGGTGGCGTAATAAAATAACAGAACGCCTTCTTATTGCTGCGCCCTACTCTACCGCGCATCTGGTGTAGATCAGAAAGGCCAAAATTGTTGGCGTTGTTGATAAACATGGTGTTGGCATTGGGGACATCCAGACCGCTTTCCACGATGGTGGTTGACACCAGTACATCGAAAGCCCCATTGATAAACCCAAGCATCAGCTCTTCCATCTTCTTTCCATCCATTTGACCATGTCCCACTGCAATCTTTGCATCCGGTACCAGGCGCTGGATCATCCCGGCCACCTCATGGATGTTCTCAATCCGGTTGTGAATAAAAAACACTTGCCCACCACGCTGTAATTCATAGATAATCGCATCTCTGATCAATTCCTCCGAAAAACGCACTACATGAGATTCGATGGGATACCTGTTGGGTGGGGGCGTATTGATGGTAGATAAATCCCTGGCTGCCATCAGACTGAATTGAAGTGTCCGCGGAATAGGTGTGGCCGTCAGGGTCAGGGTATCGACATTCTCTTTTATGGTCTTTAGTTTGTCCTTCACCGCTACCCCGAACTTCTGTTCTTCATCCACAACCAACAGACCCAGGTCTTTAAACTGAACGTTTTTATTTACCAGCTGATGGGTACCGATGATGATATCAATCTTACCGGCAGAAAGTTCTTCCAGTATCTGCTTTTTCTCCCTGGCTGTCCGGAAGCGGCTCAGGTAATCCACCGTTACCGGCAGATCTTTTAGTCGCTCGGAAAAGGTTTGAAAATGCTGAAAGGCCAGAATGGTAGTCGGAACCAGTACTGCCACCTGCTTCCCATTATCAACTGCCTTGAAGGCCGCCCGGATGGCCACCTCCGTCTTCCCGAAGCCTACGTCTCCGCATACCAGTCGATCCATTGGCCGGGGACTTTCCATATCTTGTTTTACCGCTTCAGTGGCCGAGGACTGATCCGGAGTATCTTCATAAATGAAGGAGGCTTCCAACTCATGTTGTAAGGCACTGTCCGGAGCAAATGCAAATCCTTTCTGAAGGCGACGTTTGGCGTAAAGCTCAATCAGGTTAAAGGCAATGTTTTTAACCCTCGCCTTGGTCTTCTGTTTTAGCTTTTTCCAGGCATTGCTTCCCAATTTATAAATCTTAGGAGGTTTCCCGTCTTTGCCGTTATACTTTGAAATTTTGTGAAGGGAATGAATGCTGAGAAACAATACATCGCGCTCGCCATAAAACAATTTTATGGCTTCCTGCATTTTCCCCTCCACCTCTATCTTTTGAAGGCCCCCAAATTTTCCGATTCCGTGGTCAATATGAGTCACGTAATCTCCCACTTCAAGGTTATTGAGTTCCTTTAAAGTGATAGCCTGTTTTTTGGCATAGCCGTTTTTCAGCCGGAATTTGTGGTATCGTTCAAATATCTGGTGGTCCGTGTAGCAGACCGTTTTACTTTCTTCATCAATAAAACCCTGATAGGCAGAGAAAACAAGGGTTTTGTAATGTACTTTTTCCTCCTCCTCTTCAAAGATATCATGAAAGCGTTTGGCCTGCTGATCGCTGACGCAAAAAATATAACATGTATATCCTTCCTGATGACGCTGATTGAAATCCTGTATCAGTAAATCGAACTGCTTATTAAAAGAGGGCTGAGGTTTGGTGTGAAATTCAATTTGCACCACCTCCTGCTGATTAAATGGTCTTCCGCCCTGCCCGTTCACCTCCACTAGTGTCATCTCCTGCAGCTGCCCCAGGATATCCTGTGACCGATTGAAAAGCTCCTTTGGCGACTGATGCCTGACTTCACCGGAGAGTTTTACAAATTCTTCTTCGGCCCGCTGGTAAAGTTTATTGATGCGATCTTCCAGTAGCTCCAGGTCCTTGCTAAAAACAATGGTTTTTTCTGAGATGTATTGCAGAAAACTCTGGCGCGTTTCTTCCAGGTTTTTATGTTCCACGTTCGGAATGATGAAAACCTTTTTTACCTTGTCAATGGACAATTGGGTCTCTACATCAAATGTGCGCAGGCTCTCCACCTCATCCCCGAAAAATTCAATGCGGTAGGGCTGATCATTACTAAAAGAAAAGACATCGACGATGCCACCCCGAACGGAAAACTCTCCCGGTTCCGTAACAAAATCCACCCTTTTGAATTGGTATTCAAAGAGCATTTCATTCACAAAATCAATGCTTAGCTCATCCCCTACCGACAGCTTCAGGGTATTTTTATTCAGCTCTTTGCGGGTGACAACTTTTTCAAAGAGTGCATCGGGATAGGTTACGATCAGCGCCGGCTTTTTTCGCGAATTAATCCGGTTCAGCACCTCTGCCCGAAGCAGGACATTGGCATTATCGGTTTCTTCCAACTGATAAGGTCTCCGGTAGCTGTCAGGATAAAAAAGCACATGTTTATCGCCGAGCAATTGCTCCAGATCATTCAGATAATAAGCAGCCTGCTCTTTGTCTTCTAAGATCAGCAGAAAGGGTTGATCTGACTGTTCAAAGGCATTTTTTACCACAAAAGAAAATGCAGATCCAATAAGACCTCTCAGGTGAACTTTTCCCTGAGGCCGAGTCAGCGACTCCTCCAATTGTTTCTGCTGCCGGGATTGTCTGAATAAATCTGCGATGCGACTCGTCTCCAATGAAGCAATTTTTTTGCAAAGATACAAACGCTGCTGTGAATGAAAACCCTATAGCCTTGGGAACCTTTATGTTTTTCCACCAGACCCGCGCGATTAAGGTCAGCATTTGCTCAGAATGCTACTTCTGTAGATACTTTTTAGGGAGAGAACGCCTCCCTTTGATCAAACAGAAACTGCAACAAATACATGCGTTGCTTTTCTTCCAAAAGATCGGCATCGAAATCCCTATCAACAGAGAACTCCAAAAAAGCACCGATTTCTTCCTTTTTTAACTCCAGAGTCTCTGTGAAAAATTCTTCGTCCAGAAGACTACGCAGCCGCTGACGTAACTCAATTTGATCCCTTAGATTGTGCCGCTGAAGAGGCGGCTGTTTAATTCTTTTTGGAAAAAGCAATCCCAGACCCGCCTGCAGCAGACTCAGAATATTCGCGCCTCCCTGTAAGTGGTTCATAGCGGTGTTCTGGGGAGATTCTACGCCAGTGGGAGGACCAACCGGAGCCGGTACCGATGGAATTTCGAAAGTCTCGGTGACAATATTTTTGCTGTCCTCACTCAATATTCCACTTAGATCGTGTTCTTTGATTACCACCTCCGGCAGCTCATTGACTCCTTCCTGAATATCCAGAAAAATGCTACGGGAGGCCACCATTGCTCGGGTCACCTCAACCTTCAGTTCTTTAAACTGTATCCCCGTAAAGACCAGGGTGTCGCGCTGACTGGCAAGAATCTCGAATCTCCCGTCGGAGGTGACCACCGCTCCATGGCTGTTGGCCAGGTTAAAAACGTGTACCCCTTCGGAAGCAGTGCCTGCAGGAACTACCAGCAGGCCATCCAGAAGCACTTCGTCCACTTTTTGGGCAGAGGCACTCGTGCCGTAAAAAAGTATCAAAAAAGAAATAAGGTAAAAATTTTTCAAATAGTGCGTTTTAACTCCTGATTCATTGAAAGACCAAAAATCCAGCAAATTGGATGTTGTTTTAATAAAATACGCGGGATTAAGCCCTCTGTTGCAGAATGCCAAAAAAACATCTCTTAATATCGGGCTAAAAACTCCTCCACCTTATCAACCATGTTTTTGCTACCACAATAAAAAGGAACGCGCTGATGTAATTCGGTGGGTTCAATATCCATCACCCTCCTTTTCCCGTCACTGGCTTTGCCTCCGGCCTGTTCCGCAATAAATGCCATAGGGTTGCATTCGTAGAGCAGACGCAATTTGCCATTTGGAGCTTTAGAACTTGGAGGATACATATAGATACCTCCTTTAATCATGTTCCGGTGGAAATCCGAGACCAGAGATCCTATATAGCGGGAAGTATAGGGTCGGTCTTCCTCTTCTTCCTGACAGTATTTTATATAATCCTTTATCCCTTGCGGGAAATGAATGTAATTTCCCTCGTTTACAGAGTAGATTCTTCCATCTTCAGGATAACGCATATTGGGATGAGAGAGATACCAGGAACCCAGGGCAGGATTCAGGGTGAACCCATTCACGCCACATCCTGTAGTATAAACCAGCATGGTGGAGGTCCCGTATACAATATAACCAGCAGCAACCTGCTGATGTCCGGGCTGTAAAAAGTCTTCCAGCTGAACAGGCGTTCCCAGGGGTGTCACCCGCCTATACACCGAAAAAATGGTTCCCACAGAGACATTGACATCTATATTGGAACTGCCATCCAGCGGATCCATCAGAACCACATATTTATTCTGATGATCCCCGTGGGATCCCTTTATGGTTATGAAATCGTCATTTTCTTCAGAAGCAATACCACATACAATCTCGCGGTTGGTGAGGGTTTGAATAAATTTTTCATGGGCATATACATCCAGCTTTTGCTGATCTTCGCCCTGTACATTGGTAGCACCTGCCGGGCCGGTAATATCAACCAGGCCTGCCTTGTTTACTTCATGGTTCACCACCTTTGCCGCCAGTCGAATGGAATTGATCAGTCTGGATAGCTCTCCCGAAGAATATGGAAAGGCCTGCTGATTTTCGATGATAAATTCCCCCAGGGTCTGTAATTGTTTAGCCATCTTCTGTCTGCTTCTTCTTTTGACAGCAAATCTACCCAAAAAAATACAGTGACCTATAACGTTTTCGTCAATTAATTCTTAAAAATCATTCCTACTTTTGTACTAAAGTAAGTTTCTATGGAACCTCTTATCAGAAAAGCTAAAAAGCAGGACATGCCTGCCGTGCTGGAATTAATTCATGAACTGGCCCGCTTTGAGAATGAACCTGATGCCGTGAAAATCAGCGTGGAGACGCTTGAAAAAGAGGGGTTTGGAGAGCATCCGCTCTTCATTTGTTTTGTAGCTGAAGAGGAAGGAAAAATAGAAGGGATGGCACTGGCTTATTACAGGTTCTCTACATGGAAGGGCCGTACGCTGCATTTGGAGGATCTTATCGTTCGACAGGAAAAACGAGGCACAGGCCTGGGAAGTGCGCTTTTTCAGAGGGTAATCGAGTTTGCCCGGGCGGAAAATTTAAAACGGGCGGAATGGGTGGTCCTCGACTGGAACCAGCATGCCATTGATTTTTATGAGCGAAGTGGGGCCCAGGTTTTAAAAAGCTGGTACACGGTTCAAATGGATGAAGAAAGTATCGAATCCTTCTGCCAGCGAAAACGGATAAAGTCCTAGCAGGTGTAGCCATGGCGCGGTAAAAAGATTATCTTTCGCACCCTGAAAATCACCTGTACCCAATGGACCATAAGATTGTTACCTCCCCCGGGAGAACTGATCTCACACCTAATAAAATATAATCCTACTTAGCATATCCCTATCAAGATGAAAGTTTTCAAATTCGGAGGCGCATCCGTCAAAGATGCTGCGGCAGTGAAGAACCTATACAACGTGTTACAAAATCACCCGGGGGGTCCAAAACTCGTGGTAGTTTCCGCCATGGGCAAAACTACCAATG
>JAJUIC010000187.1 GCA_029265595.1 Flavobacteriaceae bacterium | reverse complement strand
TGCAGGGGCCATTTACTGGAGTCAGTTGTCACATTTGATTTATGCCGCTGAAGATCCGCAGCGAGGGTACCGGGCCATGGGAGGAAAACTACATCCCAAAACCACCGTTGCTACGGGTTTACTTGCAGATCAAGCCGCTGATCTTATGACCAACTTCTTCAGGGCCCGTCGCAAAAAACGGTAGAAACCTTTTTGTTTCTTAACAACTTGCCAGGCTCTTCTAATCCTATCGGTATTAAAGTTCCTGGAAATTAAACTTTTGCCCGCCAACTGAAACCTCTAACATCGCTCCAGCTTTAGGCAATGTGACCACTGCCACCCCATCCTTAAATTGAATGCTTTCAGCAGCACCTTTATCCAGTGCCACAGCAGAGGCATTCGCAGCCAATTCAAATTCCCCCTGCTTGAATTCATTGAGCGCTGCCTGATTTCCGAAAAACATCACCTGAATAAAAGCCTGTACTCCTAATTGAAGCCCTACATCCAGTTGTTTAAGGTCGGCCATTCCGATTAACCTGCCTCCCTCATAGACGGCTCCATTACCGGAAGCACCTCCTACGACATAAGCGCCTTTCCCAACATTGGGAAATATGACATAGCCCTCGGAATTTTCAAAAAGTGTTTGCATATAACTGTCATGCTGCACCAGGGTCTGCCTCGCATTCTCAGCATCTGCGATGATTTTTTGTTGGTCGGCAGTTTGTGCATGGATAAGAGGTGCCCCGAGAAAAACGAAGAATAGTGGCAACAGTTTGGGTAATTGCTTCCTGATCTTTTTCATAACTCCAGTTTTAATAATTACCTCAACATACCTCCAAATGATCAGGAAGACTGTTAATCCGATGTTATTTCACCCAATATTAGCACCGGCTCTAACAGACCCGTTGATTTTTTAAGACTCTTTTCCCAGCTCGACCGCCCGATCAAAGGCTGCATAAGCAGCATCCTTAATAAGCTCTTTTACATTATTATCATCCATGGAGTCCAGGGCCGCTCTTGTGGTACCCCCTTTGGAAGCGACCCGTTCCATCCACAGGTTCGGCGATATATCACTGCGATTGAACAGTTCCACCGCCCCCTCGAAGGTCTGACTTACCAAAACCCTGGAGTCATGCTCAGAGAACCCCATTTTTAAAGCTGCTTCCATCATGGACTGCATAAAATAAAATACGTATGCCGGTCCGCTTCCGGAGATTCCAGTGGAGGCATCAATAAAATTTTGGTTTTCAACCCGAATACTTTCCCCGGTAGTGTCCAGTAAATTCCGGATCATTAAGAGCTCGACTCTGGAGACTTCGGCTGATTCTGTATAGGAGGTCACCCCTTTCCCTACCTGAGCAGGAAGATTCGGCATGGTGCGAACCACTTTCTGAACGCCAAGTTGGGCCTGAATGGTTTCAATGGTGACACCCGCCATGAGTGAAACAATGATCTGCTCCTGATGCACCATCCCCTGAATTCGAGAGAACAGTTCCTCACTGTGGTACGGCTTGACCCCAATAAAGATGACATCCGCCCTGGGTACACAGTCCTCTAATTTCTCATAAACATCGAATTTTCCTGACTCCTTCAGCGCGATAATTTTATCAGGATCAATATCGAAAATCATTAATTTACGCCGGTTCAAAAGAGGAGATGAAGCCATTCCCTCTGCGTAAGTTAATCCCATATTTCCCGCCCCGATAACTAAAATTTTCATTTTTGAAGTTTTATTTAATACTTACCAGTATGGCGCAAAGACCGTACGAAGCCCTCCATTTCACCAGGTAAACTCCGAAGACCAACCGCTACAACCACCCGAAACCCACTTATTATCAGGGATTGGAGAAATTTTCTGAGAATCCACCCCTCAGCCCGACATTCCGTCGCAACCTGCAATAACGTCAGGAATCCGAAAAAAATCAATTCATTTAACTGCTTCAAACCCGCTCCATCCTAATGGCAGTTTGAAAATAGTATTATCTTTAACCGCTAACATTTAACAAATCAATAGGAATATGAGAAGAAACATCGGTCTATGGCTTCTTTGCTTCCTCTTTACCAGTATCGTCGTTGCACAGGATGATCAGGTAATAGAGCAGATAGTGAAGGAAGCCAGGGAAAATTCGCAATTAGAGCAGTTGGCTCACGAGATCCTGGACGTAAATGGTCCCAGACTAGTTGGTACTCCTGAAATGGAAAGAGCACACAACTGGGCTGTTGAAAAATTCGAGAGTTGGGGCATCCCTGCGGAAAATCAGCAGTGGGGAGAATGGCGCGGCTGGCAGCGAGGAATTACCCATATTGACATGGTACATCCCCGGGTGCAGAGCCTGCACGGGCGTCAACTAGCCTGGAGCCCGGCAACCCGAAAGAGAGGAGTGACAGCAGAAGTAATTGCCTTACCACAGGTAAGCGATTCTTTGGCTTTCCAAAGATGGTTGCCACAAGTAAAAGGTAAATTCGTGATGATTTCCCAGTACGAGCCCGTGGGGAGACCGGATCACAACCTGGAGGAATTTGCAACTGAAGAAGGCCTGGCCAAACTCTATGAGGAGCGGGAAGCCAGAACTCAGGAGTGGAGAGAAATGTTCCGAACCATTGGCTATAATGGCAGAACCTTACCTCAGGCTCTGGAGGAAGCAGGTGCAGCCGGAATCGTAGCATCAAACTGGTCCCGAGGCTTCGGAGCCAACAAGGTTTTTGCTGC
>JAJUIC010000047.1 GCA_029265595.1 Flavobacteriaceae bacterium | reverse complement strand
TTGATTTTCAGTCGGTTGAATTTGGCAGAATTAAAAGCAGGATTGGCCTCCCATCCATGCTAATGACGGAATGGGATCAATCCTGCCCAATTTTCTGATGCGAAGTTTCCTAAAGTAGGCCCCGGTTGTGAGCTTCCCGCTCCAAAGCCTCCTGATGATCCGGATGAGCAATGGAAATCAGCGCCCGGGCTCTTTGCTTGAGGTTTTTACCATAAAGGTTGACCACCCCATATTGGGTGACTACGTAATGTACGTGCGCCCGGGTAGTGGTGACTCCGGCTCCTTCTTTGAGATAAGGAACAATTTTAGAAATCCCTTTGGTGGTGGTCGCAGGGAAAGCGAAGATAGGTTTCCCGCCTTCGGATAGGGATGCGCCTCTGATGAAGTCCATCTGTCCACCTACGCCCGAATATTGATACCCACCAATGGTGTCGGCGCAAATCTGTCCGGTCAGGTCAATTTCAATAGCCGAATTAATGGCGGTCACTTTTGGATTCTGTCTGATGATGGCGGTATCATTGGTATAGGCCGTTTCCTTAAAGTGCACCAGGGGGTTGTCATCGATAAAATCATATAATTTGGATGACCCCACGGCAAAACAGGTCGTGATTTTTCCTTTTTTGATCCGCTTCTTTTCCCCATTGATAATACCCTTCTCAACCAGGGGAAGAATACCATCAGAGAACATTTCTGTATGGATTCCCAGGTCTTTATGGTTCATCAGATTGGATAAGACCACATTGGGAATGCCACCTATACCCATTTGAAGGGTAGCGCCATCCTCAATCAGGCTGGCCACGTGCGATCCAATTTCCTTATCGATCTGGGAAGGTTCAGCGTAATGTGTTTCAAAGAGAGGCCGATCCGTTTCCACTGCATAGTCTATGTCTCTGATATGAATGATTCCATCGCCATGGGTGCGGGGTACTTGCGGGTTAACCTGGGCAACAATGATTTTGGCTGTTTCAATGGCCGGAAGCGTGACATCCACCGAGACTCCCAAAGAACAGTAGCCATGGGTGTCAGGGGGGGAAACCTGGATGAAGGCAACATCTAGTGGAAGGATGTTCCTTCGGAACAGCAGGTGGATTTCACTGAGGAAAATCGGAATATATGCCCCGTTTTCCTGATTGACGCGTCCGCGTACATTCTTGCCCACAAAGGCACTATTGACCAAAAAGGATTGGCTATAAGGTTCTTTGGCATATAATGCTTCTCCTTCGGTGTGAATGGAAATGATTTCCACATCGCTCAGTTCTTTATACCGGTGAGATAAAGCTTCTACAAGGACTACCGGAGTCATGGCAGCCCCCTGAATGAAGACACGATCTCCTGATTTAACAATTGATACGGCTTCTTCTTTAGTCACGCTGTTGAGTCGGTTCATGCTTACTGGGTTGTTTTAAGGTTGTTATTGGTATTATAGGCTCTGGAGGTTTTCGCGCAGGTCGTTCTGCAGGGAAAGGCCATCCTGGCTTTCAGGCTAAAAAATACAAATTTATTTTCGGAACGGCCCAAACAGTCCGTTGCTTTCTTAGTGGCATTGGACCTGTAACGGATTTGGATGCGCCCCCTGGGTGGTGACGGTTGCCTCTACAGGCTCCGGGGAGATAAAAGGAATTCCCAGACCCATTCCCCGAAGGATAAACAATAACCCGATGCTCACTACCGCTATTGGTACCAGACGCTGAATGTGTCTTTTGTTTACCTTTTTTAAGATGCCCTGAAAATAAATTGCTGAGGTCATCAATGGGACTGTTCCCAAACCAAACAGGAACATGTACAAGCCTCCATTCCAGGTACTACCCAGAGCCACTGCACCAAGCACTGCCATGTAAACCAGTCCGCATGGTAGGAAGCCATTGAGGAGGCCAATGCTGAAAAACGTCCCTAACTTTTTTCTTTTTAAAGCTTTGCCCAAAGAAGTTCTGAGTCTGCTCACGACCTTGCTCAGCGGGCCGGGAAGCTGGCCTTTTCCCATTATCCGGGGGAACATGATAAGGGCAATCATCGCGATACCAACCGCGATGGATAGTTGCTGTTGCATGCCAAACAGGTTGAGGCTTTTTCCAATCAGGCCAAAGAAGATTCCGATGGTGGAATAGGCCAGAAGCCTCCCCAGATGGTATATAGCTACCTGTAAGGCTTTTTTATAATTGTTGTCCCGGGTGACAGGTAGCATAAAAGCTATTGGGCCACACATACCAATGCAGTGAAAACTGCCTAACAAACCAAAGACAAGAGCAGAAATTACCATGTTGTTATTCTTTTTAAAGGATAGGGCTTCAACTGATCTAATACTTCAGCTGCTTTTTGAACATAAAATCCTGGTGTCCGTTGGTCCAGTCAATAATCATATTCCAACGCCCGGTGACGAGCCTGTCCTGCGGGATCAGCAGAGGTTGGGAGGAGGAGCTGAAAGGAATTTCAAAATCCATGTTCTTATTAGAGGGACGGTATAGGGATACTTTTCCATCAATCTTTTGATCCCTGAATTCATCAGGAAAATAAATCAGAAATCCCTCTGTGGTTCTGTGTACGCTGACAGGAGTACTCAGTTCCCGGGTATTGATTTGTTTTTCCAGCTGATTCTGAAAATCTATTTCTTGCTGGTAATATTCTTCAGTTACCAGATCGTGATCGAGCTCTTTATTGGTGGTCATGGTAATGACCAGAAATAGGATGAACCCGATAAAACACGCCATGGCCAGCATAAGACCGGTTCCCCAATTGAGTTTCATAATAAAGGAAATTTTTTGTTTTTAATCAGGATGATATGGCTGTCCGTTAAGGCCTCTACCCAGTGGGGATCATCCTTTGCAATGGAATGTTCCTGGTTTTGCGATAGAACCAGGCTCCCCAATGCGTTGGAATACTCCACCTTCCCGGATAGCACTACCAGCCGGGCCGGCTGCTTGCTCACATGCTTTTGCAGCAGCATTCCTTTTTGGAAGCTGATTTGGATCACCATCAGATCCTGGCCCTTGCACATGAGTATCTTGCTCTGATGATCTACGTCCAAAGCCAGGGTAGTATGACCAAATCCTTTCCCCAGGATCTGATAATCCGATCCTTCTTCCAGTACCTTTACTTCAGGGTTTTTGTTCTGCAACCTGGATTTTTCTAAAGTTCTCATAGGTTCGATTTTAATGTTTTACCTCAATTCTAACGGAAGCTTCGGGGACCCATAAAAGTGGCTGCTGTTTTGTCGACCATTTTTTGTCCACTATAGATTCCGATTTTCAGATCAATTTTCTCTCCCCTGATTTGGTGCGCCGGCACTCTTATAAAAAGGGTGCCTTCGGCCATGCCTTTTCCCGGAATCTCCGATTCCTGGTGCGTGACGGATTCTATGGTTCCATCGTGGGAGAGGAGTTTGAAGTGCACTTCTTCTATGTCTTCGGTAGTCTTATTAATGAGCTTGAAGGTATACACGTTTTGGATTTCATTGTGGTCCGTGAGCTCATAGAGCTGACCCGGCAGACGCAGTATGGTGGCATCCACTTCACTTCTCAGAAATAGCATGCCTGCTAAAATTCCGGCAAGCACTAAAATAATGGCGGCATAACCCTTCATTCTGGGGGTAATGGTAAACCCTCTTTCCTGTTGAATGTCCTCCTCGGAATAATAGCCGATCAAACCTTTTGGAAGATCTACCTTCTCCATCATGGCATCACAGGCATCGATACATGCCGTACAGTTAATACATTCGAGCTGGGTTCCGTTTCGAATGTCAATTCCAGTGGGACAGACCTGTACACACTGGTTACAGTCGATGCAATCTCCTTTGCCCAAGGCCTGACGATCCTCGTTTTTTCTGAACTTGGACCGGCCTTTTTCCCTTTCCCCACGTTTGCGATTGTAGGCCACCACTACAGATTTGTTGTCTAGTAGAACACTCTGGAGACGGCCATAGGGACAGGCGATGGTGCAGACCTGTTCACGGAACCAGGCAAAAATGAAGTAAAATACTCCGGTGAAGATCAAAAGTCCGGTAAAGGTGCTCAGGTGTTCGATCGGCCCCTCCTGAATTTGAGTCAGCAGCTTTTTACTACCAATGAGGTAGGCCAGAAAAACGTTGGCAATGACAAATGAAATCATCAAAAAGAGGAACCATTTCAAGCCTTTCTTTCTGATTTTTTCCCCGTTCCATTCCTGGCGATCCAGTCGCATCTGCGCCCCGCGGTCCCCTTCAATCCAGTATTCGATTTTTCGAAATACCATTTCCATAAAAATGGTTTGAGGACATATCCATCCACAGAAAATCCTTCCGAATGCAGAAGTAAAAAGGGTAATCACAATCACTGCGATGATCATAGCCGTAACTCCTATATAGAAGTCTTGCGGCCAGAAGGGCCTGCCAAACAAATGAAACTCCCTTCCTATAAAATTGAACAACATGAACTGGTTTCCGTTGACATGAACAAAGGGACCCAGTAAAAGAAAGGCCAAAAGGATGCGGGTAAGCCAGGTGCGATACCTGTAGAACCGGCCATCGGGTTTTTTAGGATACACCCAGGCCCGCTTGCCTTCCTTGGTCATGGTTCCGATTAGATCTCTAAAATCTTCCTGTTGAACTTTTGCCATCAGACTATTGTTTTGCGAAGTTTCGCTATAATACCCGGGATGATTTTCAGGGAATCACCCCGGTTGAGGTTTTCGATAAATACTATTGTGTCCACACCTCTCCCTCGGGCGCCTTGGGATTGGTGGGTTGGGTTCCTTCCAGGCTCACGATGTAGCTCGATATCTGCTGAATTTCCCGGGGTTTGAGAATGCTTTTCCAGGCTACCATTCCTTTTCCCGCGCGGCCTCCTTCACTAATGGTGCTAAAGATGTTTTTTACACCCCCGCCCAAAATCCAGTGATCATCCACCAGGTTCGGACCGATTCCTCCACCAAGATCCGCGGCATGACAGGCCATGCAATTGGTTTGGTAGAGCCGTGCACCGGCATCCAGATCGGCCTGCTCGGTCAACAGCGTCACGCTCTGGGCATCGACCAGATCAGGTGCATTCTTCCGATATTCCTCTATGGCCAATTTGGCAGAGGCAACTTCTTTCTCGTACTCCTGAATCTGCCCATCCCCATCCAGGATGTGGTAATAGAATAAATATCCGGCGGCAAATACGATGGAGGCGTAAAAGGAATACAACCACCATGGTGGGAGCTTGTTGTCCAGTTCTTTGATCCCGTCGTAATTATGATCCAGCTCTATGTCCCTCTCCTGGGACACTGGCTTGGAACGGGTCAGTTTCTGCACGATGTTTTCCCAGCGGTAAGGCTTAAGACGTTCTTCTCTGTCTTTCATGAACTTGACCTTGGCCTCAGGGGAAAGTGTCTGAAACATGATGTTCTCAATAGCACCCAGAATGATTTCAAGCCCGATCAGGAACAATAAAACGACTCCTAAGAAAACCAGTAAAATAGGTTGTTCAATAAGAGCATAGGTGCCCTCAGTAGAATCTGCGAAATATTCGGTGGCTCCTGCTACGGCAAGGAAGATCACCGGAATCCGAATCCAGGATGGAATTATTTCTCTCATTTTGTAGTATCATTTTCGGGGTCCAACGGAATGTTGCTCATGGTCTCCAGGTAATCTTTTTTTGCGGTGAAAACCCAGAGAAATAACAAGACGAAGAAGAGAAAGAATATGGAAAGCGAAATAATCGGATAGATTTCAATCCCCGCAATGGTTTCCATATGTCCTTTTATAAATTTAAGCATGACAGGTTAATTTGAAGAGGTTGATGTTTCTGGTTCTTGAATTTTGATATCTGTTCCCAGACGCTGCAGGTAAGCGATCATGGCCACAATTTCCCGGTCCTTCATTTCAACAAAGTCTTGTCCGTGCTCCTGAGCATACGCCTTATCGGCTTCATAGGTTCGCACGAAATCCGGATCGTTGTACAGGTTCTGCTGAATTTCCATCGCCTGGGCCTCCATAAGCTCATGAGCGCCCTGGATTTCCTCTTCAGAGTAAGGCACTCCAAGTTTTACCAGGGTTCGCATTTTCGCCTGAGTTTTGCTGCGATCCAGTTTGTCGGTAATGAGCCACTTATAGGCCGGCATGATGGATCCCGATGAGGTACTCTGTGGATCCCACATGTGATTGAAATGCCAGTTGTCTGAATATTTTCCACCTATCCGGGCCAAATCCGGTCCGGTACGCTTGCTTCCCCACAAGAAGGGACGATCATAAACAAATTCCCCCGCTTTGGAATAATCCCCGTACCGTTCCACTTCACTTCGGAAGGGCCGGATCATCTGTGAATGACAGGAAACACAACTTTCCCGGATGTAGAGGTCTCTCCCTTCCAGTTCCAGGGGAGTGTAGGGTTTCACAGTGGTGATGGTAGGGACGTTGGATTTGACCAAAATAGTGGGGACGATCTGAATGATACCTCCGATGGAAATGGCCACCGTAGAGAGGATAACCAGTTGTACGGGCTTTCTCTCCAGCCAGGTGTGCCAGGCTTCTCCGGCAATTCTTCTTCTGGAAATGCGCTGCAGCGGGGCAGCTTCTGCCAATTCATCTGTTACCGCTGACCCTGCTTTGGCTGTTTTGTATACGTTGTAAATGAGCAGGAAGAGTCCCAGGATATATAAGGTACCGCCTATGGCACGAAGGGTGTACATCGGGATGATCTCCGTAACGGTTTCCAGGAAGTTTCCATAGGTGAGTGTACCATCGGGATTGAACTGTTTCCACATGGAAGCCTGTGCGAACCCGGCCACATACATCGGTATGGTGTATAATACAATACCCAGGGTTCCTGACCAGAAATGGATGTTGGCCAATTTTTTGGAAAACAAGGTGCTTTTAAACAGCCTCGGAGCCAGCCAGTAGATCATTCCAAAGGTAAGGAAACCGTTCCAGGCCAGGGCTCCCAGGTGTACGTGAGCGATAATCCAGTCACTAAAGTGGGCGATGGCATTGACGTTCTTTAGGGAGAGCATGGGGCCTTCAAATGTGGCCATCCCATACCCGGTCAGTGCCACGACAAAGAATTTCAATACAGGTTCTGTCCGAACTTTATCCCAGGCTCCTCTCAGGGTCAGTAACCCATTGATCATTCCTCCCCAGGATGGCATCAGTAACATCACCGAGAAGGCCACACCCAGGTTCTGCGCCCATTCCGGCAGTGCAGTATATAACAGGTGGTGAGGCCCGGCCCAGATATATATAAAGATCAGGGACCAGAAGTGGATGATGGATAGTTTATAGGAATAGACGGGACGATTGGCCGCCTTGGGCACAAAATAGTACATCAGACCCAGAAAGGGAGTGGTCAGGAAAAAAGCTACGGCATTGTGACCATACCACCACTGTACCAGGGCATCCTGGACCCCCGCATAAGCCGAGTAACTTTTAAACAGGTCAACCGGTAAGGCAAGGCTGTTGAAAATATGGAGGACTGCGACGGTGACAAAAGTGGCGATATAAAACCAGATCGCGACATACAGGTGCCGCTGTCGCCTTTTGAGTAGGGTTCCGATCAGGTTCCAGCCAAAGACGATCCAGATCACAGCCAGCATTATGTCAAGGGGCCACTCCAGCTCCGCATATTCTTTAGTGGTGGTGTAACCCAGGGGGAGACTAATGGCGGCCAGGACAATGAGCAGCTGCCAGCCCCAGAAATTAATCTTGCTCAAAGTGTCACTGAACATCCGGGTTTTGAGCAGTCGCTGGGTGGAGTAATAAATTCCGGCAAAGATGGCGTTGCCTACAAAAGCGAAAACCACTGCATTGGTGTGCAAGGGGCGAATCCTTCCGAAACTCAGCCAGGGAATCCCGTCGGTTAGGTTCGGAAAGAGAAATAAAAAAGCCAGTAACAGGCCTACTGACATCCCAACTACGCCCCAGAACAGGGTGGCGTAGATGAAGTTCCGTACGATTTTGTTGTCGTAGTAAAACTGCTGCAATTCCATTGTTGAATAGTTGTCTAGTTAGCGTTTAGTGAAGCATTAAGTTGTTGTTAAAGAGGACTTTTCTTTGATGGCCTCTGGAGGATCCGAGTCTGACGACTTCGATTTATGGTTCTGTGATTCTGTTTTTTCTGGAGGGTCCCGTACCACTTCATCATCGAATAATATTCGAACTGCCGGGGTATGGGAATCATCATACTGGCCCCTGCCCACGGCATAGAAAAAGGCAATTAGAAAGACCAGTGCTACTACGAGACTGATGGCCAGGAGGATATAGATGACACTCATTGTTTGCAGATATGGAGGCAAAACTACTGGTACCCTGCGGGTGGAAATATGATTATAATCATGTTTTAGGGAAAACCACGAGAAAAACAGAGGTTAAAAATTTAAGGAATTATGACCCTACTCATAATCCAAAAGGGTGTTGTTTAGGACTTTTGTAACAGAAAATCAAACGCTTTTAATATTTGATATTATGAATAAGAAGAACAACAAAAATCGCAGATGGTACGCAGCAGTTTTTTTAATGACTGTTATGGGCATGGGACTTTTTACCTCATGTGATAAAGCGGTCGCTGAAAAAAAGGATCCTGAGACTATTAAAGTATATGGAGAAACCATAGCCGAACTGACGGCTCCGCCTATGGTTCCAAGACCGGTAGGGGATCGGGCGGCTACTAAACTCAAAATTGAGATGGAGGTTATTGAGAAGGAAATGGAAATGGCCGACGGGGTGACCTATAACTACTGGACTTTTGACGGATCCGTTCCCGGAAGCTTCATCAGGGCCAGAGTAGGAGACGAAATTGAATTTACCCTGAAAAACCACCCGGACAGCAAATTGCCTCACAACATTGACCTGCATGCTGTTAACGGACCAGGGGGAGGAGCAGAAGCTACCTTTGTGGCTCCCGGCCAGCAACGCACCTTTACCTTTAAAACCCTCAATCCCGGTCTGTATGTCTATCACTGTGCTACCGCACCTGTGGGAATGCACATCGCTAACGGAATGTACGGATTGATCCTGGTTGAACCAGAAGGAGGACTGCCTCCGGTAGATCGCGAGTACTACGTGATGCAGGGAGACTTCTATACTGAAGGAGAATACGGTGAAAGAGGTTTTCAGGCCTTTGATATGAACAAAGCCATTAAAGAGCAGGCTGATTATGTGGTGTTCAATGGAAAAGTAGGTGGTATCACCGGTGAAAATGAACTCTATGCTGAAGTAGGGGAGACCGTGAGAATATTCATGGGGAACGGTGGTCCGAACCTGGTGTCTTCCTTCCACATTATCGGAGAGATCTTTGATACCGTGCGACTGGAAGGCGGAGATTTGGTCAACCATAACGTCCAGACCACTTTGATTCCGGCAGGTGGTGCAGCCACTGTGGAATTTAAAGTAGATGTTCCCGGAGAGCTGGTACTTGTGGATCACTCCATATTCCGGGCCTTTAACAAAGGAGCATTGGGAATCCTGAACGTGCATGGAAAAGAGAACACCAAGGTATTTGATGACAACTTCGAAGCTGAGCCTTACAATCCTGAACCCATTCTGGGATCGGCTCCAATTGAAGATGGAGAGCCGGAAGAAAAAGCGGTGGAAGTGCTTTCCCTGGCTGACAAGATGGAGCGTGGAAAGACCGTATACAACCAGACTTGTATGGCCTGTCACCAAACAACCGGGCAAGGTATCGCAGGAGTGTTCCCTCCGCTTGCAGAATCCGATTACCTGAATGCTGATGTGACCCGGGCCATTAAAAGTGTCAAGCACGGACTCAGCGGAGAGATTGAAGTAAATGGGAACATATACAACTCGGTGATGCCTCCACAGGCGCTGTCTGATGAGGATGTTGCAAACGTACTGACCTATGTCTATAAGAACTGGGGCAACAACGGAACGGAAGTAACCACAGAAATGGTGAAGGCCGTAAACTAATAAAGAACCACTAAAAAACAGAACCATGAAAACCATATTCAGATTGGCCGTAGCAATAGCAGTGATGATTCAGAGCCAGACCTTCGGTCAATCTGAATCCATGGTGAAGATCGAAGGAGGGTCCTACCTTCCTTTATACGGAACCGAGCAAGAGGTAGTAGTAGGAGATTTCCTTATGGATGTCACTCCGGTTACGAACCAGGACTTTTTAGAGTTCCTGCAGGAAAATCCACAATGGAAGAAGTCACAGGTAAGACCCCTGTTTGCAGATTCCAATTACCTGGCTACCTGGCCCTCAGATGACTCCTATGGCGCTAATCTTCCCAGTGCACCAGTAACCATGATCTCCTGGTATGCCGCGAAAAATTACTGCGAGTGGCTGGAGATGCGGTTACCAACCATTGATGAATGGGAGTATGTTGCCATGGCCAGCGCCACCCGACCCGATGGAAGACAGGAAGCAGGCTTTCAGAAAACCATCCTGGGGTTGTACGAAGCGCCAAACACCTATAAAAATGAAGTAGGGACTACCTTCAGAAACTACTGGGGCGTAGAAGACCTTCACGGGCTGGTTTGGGAATGGACCATGGACTTTAACTCCATAATGATTGGAGGAGAATCCCGGAAAGACAGTGCCGGCGGCGGAAATCTTTTTTGTGCGGGTGCGGCAGTGGGAGCCTCTGATGTTAAGGACTATGCAGCCTTTATGAGATATACCTTCAGAGGTAGTGTGAAAGCAAAATATGCAGTAAAAAACCTTGGTTTCAGATGTGTGAAAGACCTCCCTGCAGACCAAAATAAAAATTAGAAAAGATGAAAAAGTTAGTGCTCTTATTCGGAATGTTGGTTTTTTTGGCTGCTTGTAACCAGGCAGATGATTTACCAGTTGTGGTCACCGGAGAAGCTATTTCCGTGGAAAAAGCCATGAGTCAGGAGTTGCCTGAAATGTCAGTCTATCACTTGCCTGCCACCTGGACCAATCAGGACGCCCAGGAGATTCAGTTGGAGGACATGCGTGGGAAAGTGGTCGTTATGGTGATGATCTACACCTCCTGTAAATCCGCCTGTCCCCGATTGGTTGCCGATATGAGGAATATCGAAAGACAGGTACCAAAGGAATACCTCGATGAGATTCAGTTCGTGATGGTAAGCATCGACCCCGAGACGGATACTCCCCAGAGGCTGAAGGCCTTTTCTGAGGAAAATCAGATGACAGATGATCACTGGATGTTCCTACGGGGCAGTGAGGCGGACACCCGAGAGTTCGCTGCCGTGCTGGCTGTAAGTTACCGCCAGATCTCTCCAATTGATTTTTCTCATTCAAATATTATAAGCGTGTTTGATAAAGACGGAGTGCTGGTACATCAGAAAGAAGGTCTGGGTGTTGACAGTGAGGAAACCATTACAGCCATTCATCAGGAATTACAGCGCTAAATCTTTTGCTCCACACAATCTGAAACAATTCCTCCTTTAGCCGATGCTGGGAGGAATTTTTTTATCCGTACCACCTGAACCTAATTTAAAGGCCAGGACGGCCGAATGAGAAAAATCACCCGGTAATTAAACAAATATGATTCACCTCATAATCAGAATGATCTGGATGAAAGATATTGCCCCTGATTTTTAAAGGGACCTTAAAAATACCTATAGTATGGATTATTCTTCTGATCAGGTTTTGGAGCGATTAAGCCGTCAACATCACCAGGCACTGGAGTTTTGCCAGCGGATTCGAAGGGATTTGCTGGAAGATGTACCCCTGGATCAGATTCACAGGTATGCAAAAGGATACTGGCAGACGTATTTGGAGCCGCATTTTCAAATGGAGCAACATTGTCTGTATCCGCTGTTAGGCCCACATAATGTCCGGATTAAACGAGCCGTCGCACAGCAAAGACGGTTGTCAAGGCTCTTTCACAAGGAAACCGATCTTCGAAGGGTACTGAACCAGGCTGAAGAAGAACTGGCTGCTTATGTTCGATTTGAACAGCGTGCCTTGCAACGTGAGATTGCCGATGAGGTTAAAAAGCTCAACCATGAGAGGGTAAAATCTTGTCAGCAACATAGGGGGAACCAAAAAGAATGTCTCTGGTCATCGGGATGATTCAGGAAGAAAACCGTACATTTCAAGAAACAGTGCCTTTAACTATAGAGAAAAATGAAGAAGAATAAACCCATAAAAAGAGACGAGCATATCCAGCCCCTCAGCCGGGATCACCACCACACCCTGCTGCTGTGTTGGAAGATTCGGAAGGGATTTTCAAAAGGAGTGGCTCTGGAACGAATCAA
>JAJUIC010000005.1 GCA_029265595.1 Flavobacteriaceae bacterium | reverse complement strand
TACGGTCTATTCATAATCACCCTTATTGCTATAGCAGCCTGCTCTAAAAAAGAAAGCAGCTTAACCATAAACGGAACCATTAAAGATTTAAAAAAAGGAACGGTATACCTTCAGAAAGTCGAGGATACCATCCTTGTAACCTTGGATTCCATTGTGGTACATGGAGACCCTAATTTCACATTCCATGTGGAAATAGAAGAACCCGAAGTGCTTTTCCTTCACCTGGATAAGGTCGACAATTCTTTTTACGATGATCGTTTCCCGTTTTTTGCTGAACCCGGAGAGATGACAATCCACACCACATTGGAACGATTTGCGACCGCCGTAGTGGTGGAAGGATCCGAGAATCATGAAAAGCTGATGGAGTTCCAATCCATGATGGACCGCTTTAATTCCCAGAACCTGGACCTTTTAAAGGAAAGCATAGAGGCTCAACAACAAGGAGATCAGGAGCGAGCTGAAGTAGCAAACGACAAGATGGAAAGTCTTCTAAGAAGACGTTATCTCTTCACGGTAAATTATGCCATAAATAACAAAGACAAAGAAGTGGCCCCTTATCTGGCGGTCACCGAAGTGTTCGATGCCAATCTCAAATACCTGGATACCATATACAATTCGCTCCAGCCCCAAATTAGGGATTCAAGATACGGAAAATCGTTGGGAGAACTCATTGAAGAGCGAAAAGCCCTGGAAGCGGAACTATCGGCTTCGGTGGAGGATTCCCTTTCGGAATAAATGAAGGCCGACTAATCCAAAATACCACCAGCAGAATGAAAAACAGCCTCCTAAAACTATCTTAGCTTTAGGAGGCTGTTTGATTATTTTAAATGACAGCGCCATATATGAATCATACGCGAGGCCGATTACACTTATAGAGCGTTTACCTTTTCGACCAGATCTTGAGCTCTTTCTTCCAGCTCTTTCCTGACGGATCGGAAATGATCTTTGGGATTTTCAAGATTACGTTGATTAACTTTCTCGATCAATTGATCAAAGCCTTCAATGGCCTCATCAACAATCTCCTCCGTTTGGGTTTTATTTTGTTCCGGATTCGCGATTTGATGAAGATAAGCCGCTTCTATGATGTCACCAAAGACGTAATTAATGTCTTTTTTCAAGTCTCTTTTGTTCGCCATTTTTGATAAATATTAGGTTGTAAAATTACATCAAATATTCGGTTGAAAAGGTTCTTTAATGTGTTTTACCAAATTAAAATCAAATAAGTCAGTTGATATTTTCTCAGACGAATATTAGGATCCGGAATATACCACGAAATTGCGAGGCGTCTCGTATAATGTAACCGAAAGATCCATATCCTGTGAAATTTTCCTTCGCATGCGATTCCAGATAACAATTGCGATATTTTCTGCTGTGGGATTCAGATTGCGAAATTCCGCTACTTCGGTATTGAGATTCTTGTGATCCAGTGGAAGCTCCACCTCCTGGTATATGAGTTCCTTGAGCTTCTTTAGATCCATCACAAAACCTGTTTCAGGATCTACCTCTCCTGTCACTGACACAATCAATTCATAATTATGACCATGGTAATGAGGGTTACTGCATTTACCAAATACCTGCTCATTCTTGTGGTCATCCCAATCTTTTCGGTAAAGTCTATGAGCAGCATTAAAATGTGCTTTCCTGTTCACCGTGACTCTCATTGGGCTATGTGTTTGTAATATTTATCAAAGATTATTTTAAACCATGCTGTGTACTTCTCAGGCTGGGCTTCCATATCTGCTTTAATTTCCTCCAGACCCATCCATTTCCAGTCATGCACTTCTTCTGGATTCGGTTGCGGTTGCTGATTATATCGCCCAATGAGGATGTGATCAAACTCATGCTCTGTCAGTCCGTTATCAAAAGGCGCTTTATAAATAAAAGAGATACTGTCTTCTAATGAGGTGGTAAAACCCATTTCCTCTTGCAATCTTCTCATTCCGGCAGCTATATTGGTTTCGCCTTCCCGCTGATGGCTGCAACAGGTATTGGCCCATAAACCGGGAGAATGGTATTTTCCTAATGCCCGCTGTTGAATCATTAACTCATTTTCATCATTAAAAATGAATACGGAAAAAGCCCTATGTAGCAGTGCTTTCTCATGTGCTTCCATTTTGGGCATCAGGCCAATGGGCTCATCCCGTTCGTTTACCAAAATTACTTTTTCCTCTTCCATGCTACTATTTTATCACCAAAAATACGAAAACATATAGGAATTCCCGTAGTCCTGGTGGAATTGCCACAAGCTGAAACTCCTTAATTCAGTTGGAAATAAGTAACTTTGCAGCCTTAATTCTGAATATGAAATTTGTAGATGAAATCAAGAGGCGAAGGACCTTTGGAGTTATTGCTCACCCGGATGCAGGTAAAACTACTTTAACAGAAAAGCTGCTCTTATTTGGAGGAGCTATCCAGGAAGCAGGTGCGGTAAAATCAAATAAGATTAAGAAAGGAGCCACCAGTGACTTTATGGAGATCGAACGTCAAAGAGGGATATCTGTGGCGACCTCTGTTCTTGCCTTTGAATACAACGGAAACAAAATTAATATCCTGGACACACCGGGTCATAAAGACTTTGCTGAAGATACGTTCCGTACGCTGACAGCCGTGGATTCTGTTATAGTGGTAGTGGACGTGGCAAAAGGAGTTGAGGAACAAACGGAGAAACTCGTAGAGGTTTGCCGGATGAGAAACATCCCCATGATTGTCTTTATCAACAAGATGGACCGGGAGGGAAAGGACGCATTTGAGCTTCTTGATGAAATCGAACAAAAATTAAACCTCACGGTGACTCCTCTAAGTTTCCCTATCGGAATGGGTTATGATTTTAAAGGCATTTATAACATCTGGGAGCACAACATCAACCTTTTTACAGGTGATCCTCGTAGAGATATAGAAGAAACGGTTGAGATATCTGATCTTTCCTCTTCTGAACTTGACCAGCTGGTAGGAGAGAAAGCAGCCAATAACCTGCGTGATGAATTGGAACTTGCGCAAGGGGTCTACCCGGAATTCGATCTGGAAGCTTATCGCGCGGGACGCCTGCAACCTGTCTTTTTCGGCTCGGCTTTGAATAATTTTGGGGTTCGGGAATTACTGGATTGTTTTGTAGAAATTGCTCCCACCCCAACTCCCAAACAAAGCGATGTTCGTGTCGTGCATCCGGAGGAGAAAGAGTTTACGGGTTTCGTGTTTAAAATTCACGCGAATATGGATCCCAAGCACAGAGATCGCCTGGCATTCGTTAAAATAGTTTCTGGTAAATTCGAGCGCAACACTCCTTATTTACATGTACGTCTGAAAAAAAATCTGAAGTTTTCAAGCCCTAATGCTTTCTTTGCCGAAAAGAAAGAAATTGTAGACACTTCGTACCCCGGAGACATTGTGGGCCTCCACGATACGGGCAACTTCAAAATTGGCGACACCTTGACTCAAGGCGAAGAACTGCGCTACAGAGGTATCCCCAGCTTTTCACCCGAACACTTTCGGTATATCAACAATGCGGATCCTATGAAATCCAAACAGCTGGAGAAAGGGATTGACCAATTAATGGATGAAGGTGTCGCCCAACTGTTTAAACTAGAACTCAACGGAAGAAAAGTCATCGGAACGGTAGGGGCGCTACAGTATGAGGTGATTCAGTACCGGCTGGAACATGAGTACGGCGCCAAATGTACTTACGAAAATCTAAATGTTCACAAAGCCTGTTGGGTAGATCCGCAGGATCCTAAAAACGAGGAATTCAAAGATTTCAAACAAGTCAAAGCTCGTTATTTGGCTAAAGATAAAAAAGGACAACTGGTCTTTTTAGCTGATTCCGCTTTCTCTCTACAAATGGCACAGCAAAAATACCCCAGTATAAAGTTCCATTTTACTTCGGAATGGTAACAATTGGAACCGGACAAACCTCTTCAGGCTCCTAAACGCAATACGGCTGACCAAAGTCACCCACTGGTACATAAAAAGTAAGCTGGATGTGGTAGATTCCAGCTTACTTTTTATCCCTCTCTTTTCCACTGCCTTCCCCGCTTAGGCCAACCCTGGTGAGAAAAACCTCTTGACTCATTAAGCCTGTCCTGTTGGGCCAAAATTCATTGGAATCGGAGCCTTCTCAAAATCGCGAATTTCCCCATGTGCCTGTTCAAATTTCTGCACATTATCTGCGAGCGCTTTTAAAAAGCGTTTGGCATGTTGAGGGGTTAGGATAATTCTGGATTTCACCTTCGACTTTGGATTTCCAGGCATGATATTGACAAAATCAACAACAAACTCTGAAGGAGAATGATTGATTATAGCCAGATTGGAATAGGTGCCGTCAGCTACTTGTTCATCAATTTCAATATTTAATTGCTGTACTTTCTTGTTATCTTCACTCATGACATTGTCTTTATGATTATTTAAAACTACAAAAAATCCCGACCACAGGGATCGGGATTTTTTGAATTAATTATTTGTAGCTACTTAATCAGCAATTAGTTATAATTTACCTCCTGCTTTTTCTGCAGCATTTCCTCGAATTCTGCTTTGGATCCTACGATGATATCGTCATACTCACGAAGTCCTGTACCTGCGGGAATTCGATGTCCAACAATAACATTCTCCTTAAGACCCTCAAGTGTATCCACTTTACCGCTTACTGCAGCTTCGTTCAACACCTTGGTGGTTTCCTGGAAGGAAGCCGCTGAGATGAAGGACTTGGTCTGTAGTGAAGCTCTGGTGATACCCTGAAGCACTGGAGTAGCTGTAGCTGGTGTAGCATCTCTGGCCACTACAAGATTCTTATCCTGACGTCGCAGGAGCGAATTTTCATCTCGAAGTTCTCGAGGAGAAACTATTTGTCCTGCTTTTAGCGTCTCAGAATCTCCAGCATCCTCAACCACCTTCATTCCAAAGATGGCATCGTTCTCTTCAATAAAGTCCGACTTATGAATCAACTGGTTCTCCAGGAAGATGGTATCTCCCGGATCCACTACCCGTACCTTACGCATCATTTGTCTTACCACTACTTCGAAATGCTTATCATTAATCTTCACCCCTTGTAGTCGGTAAACCTCCTGAACCTCGTTAACCAGGTACTGTTGTACTGCATTAGGCCCTTGAATACTCAAGATATCCTCAGGAGTTACAGAACCATCCGACAACGGCATTCCGGCGCGGACATAGTCGTTTTCCTGAACCAGGATCTGATTCGAAAGTTTCACTAGATACTTTTTGACTTCTCCCAGTTTAGACTCCACGATAATCTCACGGTTACCTCGCTTAATCTTCCCGAAGGAAATAACTCCATCAATTTCACTCACCACAGCAGGGTTCGATGGATTTCTGGCTTCAAACAGCTCGGTTACTCTTGGTAGACCACCTGTAATATCTCCGGACTTGGAAGATCTTCTTGGTATCTTCACCAGAATTTTACCAATTCCGATCTTTTCATCATCATCTACCATCAGGTGAGCTCCCACAGGCAGGTTATAAGAACGAATGACTTCATCCTTATTTCCTAGGATCTGCAGGGTCGGGATCAGCTTTTTGTTTCTGGATTCAGAAATTACTTTCTCCTGGAATCCGGTTTGCTCATCAATCTCCACCTGATACGTAACCCCCTGTTCAATATTCTCGTATTTGATCTTACCTGCAAATTCGGAAATAATCACCCCGTTATAAGGATCCCACTGGCACAATACATCATCCTTGGTCACGGTATCACCATCTTTAATAAAGATTTGTGATCCATAAGGAATGTTATTGGTGCTCAAGACAATACCTGTCTGAGGGTCTTTAATTTTCACTTCAGAAGTCCTCGAGATTACAATTTCGGAGGTTCCACCATCAGGGGTCTCTCCAGTAACAACCTTAAGATCCTCGATTTCAGCAATACCGCTAAACTTGGCAACCAGTTTATTTTCCTCAGAAATGTTACCCGCAATACCTCCTACGTGGAAAGTCCGAAGTGTCAGCTGTGTACCAGGCTCTCCGATAGACTGAGCAGCTACTACTCCAACCGCCTCTCCGCGCTGCACAGTTTTACCTGTGGCCAGATTACGTCCATAACACTTCACACAGATTCCTTTCTTGGCTTCACAGGTCAAAGGCGAACGAACTTCCACCGCATCGATCGGGGCTTCGTTGATTTTGGCCACCATGTCCTCATCAATCTCCACTCCGGCCGCCACAAGCAGTTCGTTGGTGATGGGGTGGTAAAGATCTTCTAATGAAGTACGGCCAAGTATCCTGTCTCCAAGAGTCTCTACAACTTCTTCATTTTTCTTGAAAGCAGTCACTGTTACTCCACGCAGGGTACCACAATCATCTTCATTGACAATAACGTCCTGAGACACATCCACCAGTCTTCGGGTCAGGTAACCAGCATCTGCCGTTTTAAGTGCAGTATCCGCCAGACCTTTCCTTGCTCCATGCGTTGAAATAAAGTACTCAATAATCGACAGACCTTCTTTAAAGTTGGAAAGAATCGGGTTCTCGATAATTTCTCCTCCACCTGAGCTAGATTTCTTAGGCTTGGCCATCAAACCTCGCATACCGGTTAGCTGACGAATCTGTTCTTTAGATCCTCGAGCTCCGGAATCAAGCATCATATACACTGAGTTAAATCCTCCCTGATCTTCCCGGATGCGCTTCATAGCCATTTCGGTCAGACCTGCGTTGGTAGAAGTCCAGATATCAATGACCTGATTATAGCGCTCGTTATTGGTAATCAGACCCATGTTATAATTGGCCATAATGCCCTCTACCTGCTGGTTGGCCTCTTCAATCATAGCCGTTTTCTCTTCGGGAATGATAATGTCATTAAGGCTGAATGACAATCCACCTCTAAAGGCAAAATTGTATCCAAGGTCCTTGATATCATCCAAAAAGTCAGCGGTCTCAGGAACGGAAGTTACTTTCAGAATCCGACCAATAATATCCCGCAGGGATTTTTTGGTCAGGACTTCATTGATGTAACCTGCCTTCTTTGGCACGCTTTCGTTAAACAATACGCGTCCCACGGTGGTTTCAATGATCTCCTTAACCTCGTGTCCGTGCTCGTTTACCGTATTAATTCTAACTTTAATACCGGCATTCAAAGCCACCTGCTTCTGGTTATAGGCGATAATCACTTCCTCAGGAGAATAGAATGTCAATCCTTCCCCAATTACCGGATGCTCAGGAGTGGATTTCCGCTCCTTGGTCATATAATACAGTCCCAGTACCATATCCTGCGATGGAACTGTAATAGGAGAACCATTGGCTGGGTTCAGGATGTTATGAGAAGCCAGCATTAACAACTGTGCCTCCAAAATTGCTTCTGGCCCAAGTGGCAGGTGAACCGCCATCTGATCCCCATCAAAGTCCGCGTTAAATGCGGTACAAACCAGGGGGTGCAGACGAATCGCTTTCCCTTCAATCAGTTTAGGCTGGAAGGCCTGAATTCCCAGACGGTGTAGTGTAGGAGCCCGGTTCAGTAACACGGGGTGTCCTTTCAGAACATTCTCAAGAATGTCCCAAACCACCGGTTCTTTTTTATCTATAATCTTCTTGGCCGATTTAACAGTCTTTACAATTCCTCTTTCGATCAGCTTACGGATCACAAAAGGCTTGTATAATTCCGCTGCCATATCTTTTGGCAGACCACATTCATACAATTTCAGTTCTGGTCCTACGACAATAACCGAACGAGCAGAGTAATCCACACGTTTACCAAGAAGGTTCTGGCGGAAGCGACCCTGCTTTCCTTTTAGGGAATCAGAAAGTGATTTCAGCGGTCTGTTTGAATCGGTTTTAACAGCAGAAGATTTTCTGGTGTTGTCAAACAACGAATCAACCGACTCCTGAAGCATTCGCTTCTCATTTCGAAGAATTACCTCAGGAGCTTTAATTTCCATCAGACGCTTCAAACGGTTGTTACGGATAATCACCCTTCGATACAAATCGTTCAAATCTGAAGTAGCAAAACGCCCTCCATCCAGAGGAACAAGCGGACGCAATTCCGGTGGAATCACAGGAATCACCTTCATAATCATCCAGTCAGGCCTGTTTTCTCTGTTAGCGTTGGCATCGCGGAAAGCTTCCACTACCTGAAGCCGCTTAAGTGCTTCGGTTTTACGCTGCTTGGACGTTTCGTTATTAGCTTTATGTCTCAGCTGATACGAAAGTCCATCCAGATCAATGCGCTGAAGAAGGTCAATGAGACACTCCGCACCCATTTTCGCAATGAACTTATTGGGATCATCCTCACTGAGGTACATATTATCCTGAGGAAGACTATCCAGGACATTCAGATATTCTTCTTCCGTCAGGAAATCCATTTTCTTAAGAGGCTCTCCCTCTTCATTCTTGGCAATACCAGGCTGAATGACCACATACCTTTCGTAGTAAATGATCATGTCCAGCTTCTTGGATGGCAGTCCAAGTAAATATCCTATTTTGTTGGGCAGAGATCTGAAATACCAAATGTGTGCAACGGGAACCACCAGGTTGATATGCCCCACACGATCCCTTCGCACTTTCTTCTCGGTAACTTCAACACCACAGCGGTCGCATACAATCCCCTTATAGCGGATTCTTTTATACTTCCCACACGCACACTCATAATCCTTCACGGGACCGAATATACGTTCGCAGAAAAGGCCGTCTCTCTCTGGTTTGTGCGTACGATAATTGATCGTTTCAGGCTTCAGTACTTCCCCTCGAGATTCTGCCAGAATCGATTCAGGTGAAGCTAAACCAATAGAGATCTTATTAAACCTCTGCACTGTATTCTTATCATTATTTCTAGCCATAATCAATGGTGCTATAATTGTTGTAAAATTCCCATACACTGAAAAAACAGCGCATGGGAAATGCTTATTCTTCTAGTCTAATATCCAGTCCCAGACCTTTCAACTCATGCATCAGTACGTTGAAAGATTCAGGCAGTCCGGGTTCAGGCATCGGCTCACCTTTCACGATGGCTTCATACGTCTTCGCCCTTCCGATCACATCATCCGATTTCACCGTCAGAATTTCACGCAGGGTAGCTGAAGCTCCATAAGCTTCAAGAGCCCACACCTCCATCTCACCAAATCGCTGTCCACCGAATTGGGCTTTACCACCCAGAGGCTGCTGCGTAATGAGGGAGTAGGGTCCAATGGACCTGGCGTGCATCTTATCCTCAATCATGTGACCGAGTTTCAGCATGTAAATAACTCCAACCGTTGCAGGCTGCACAAAGCGTTCTCCCGTTCCACCATCATACAGATACGTGTGACCGTTTCTTGGGATTCCGGCCTCATCAGTCAGGGCATTAATCTGATCAATGGATGCTCCGTCAAAAATAGGTGTTGCAAATTTCTTGCCCAGTTTTTGACCTGCCCATCCAAGAACCGTTTCATAAATCTGACCAATGTTCATTCGCGAAGGTACCCCTAGTGGGTTCAATACAATGTCCACAGGTGTTCCATCCTCCAGGAATGGCATATCTTCTTCCCGAACAATGTTGGCAACAATACCTTTGTTACCGTGTCGACCCGCCATTTTATCTCCTACCTTCAGCTTTCGCTTCTTGGCGATATAGACTTTGGCCAACTTGATGATTCCAGAAGGAAGTTCATCTCCCACGGAAATGGTAAACTTCTCTCTTCTTAGACTACCCTGAAGATCATTCTCCTTAATCTTGTAGTTGTGCAATAAGTCAGCTACAAGCCGGTTGGTCTTCTCATCAGTTGTCCAGGTTCCGTGCGTTAGGTGCGTATAATCATCTACTGCACTTAGCATTTTATGCGTGTACTTTTTACCTTTTGGCAATACATCCTCACCCAGGTCGTTTTGAACTCCCTGTGCGGTTTTCCCACCTACAATAGCAAAAAGTTTGTCAACCAATTCTGCTTTCAGTACCGCTAGTTGCGCTTCATATTTCTTCTCAAGTGCTGCGATATCCTCTTTATCCTGCGCCCGTCTGCGTTTGTCCTTGATGGCTCTTGCAAAAAGCTTCTTGTCAATAACCACTCCATTTAGAGATGGAGAAGCTTTAAGTGAAGCATCTTTAACATCACCGGCTTTATCACCGAAAATGGCGCGCAACAATTTTTCTTCCGGCGTAGGATCGCTTTCTCCTTTAGGAGTGATCTTACCGATAAGAATATCACCAGGCTTTACCTCGGCTCCAATTCGGATCATTCCATTTTCATCAAGGTCCTTAGTGGCCTCTTCAGAAACGTTAGGAATGTCGTTGGTTAGCTCTTCATTCCCCAGCTTGGTGTCTCGCACCTCCAGAGAATATTCATCAATGTGAATAGAGGTAAAGATGTCATCTCTCACCACCTTTTCAGATATCACAATAGCATCCTCAAAGTTGTACCCTTTCCAGGGCATGAAAGCAACCTTCATATTTCTACCCAGAGCCAATTCTCCCTGTTCGGTGGCATAGCCCTGACAAAGTACCTGACCTTTTTCAACCCGATCTCCTACCTTAACAATAGGTTTCAGGTTAATACTGGTACCCTGGTTGGTTTTACGGAATTTGATGAGTTCATAGGTCTTGACATCTGAGTCGAATCGAACCATGCGCTCTTCATCCGTATAGTCGTATCGGATACTAATTTTATTGGCATCCACATACTCTACGGTACCTTCCCTTTCCGCATTAATCAGCACCCGTGAGTCTGTAGCTACTTGTCGCTCCAGACCAGTTCCTACGATAGGCGAATCCACTCGCAGAAGGGGAACAGCCTGACGCATCATGTTTGACCCCATCAGCGCCCGGTTCGCATCATCATGCTCCAAAAACGGAATCAATGAAGCCGAAATCGAGGCAATCTGATTAGGAGACACATCCTTATAGTGCAAGGCGGATGGCTCCACTACCGGGAAATCTCCTTCTTCTTTTGCAATGACGCGCTCTTCTGTAATGGTACCGTTTTCGTCCATCGGGATGTTTGCCTGAGCAATCAGTTTGTCTTCTTCCTCTTCGGCACTCAGGAATTTCGCTCCTTTGGTGAAGTCCACCTTTCCGTCCACCACCTCGTGATAAGGGGTTTCAATAAAGCCCATCCCATTGACCTTGGCATACACAGCCAGAGAAGAGATCAGTCCAATGTTCGGTCCTTCAGGAGTTTCAATCGGACAAAGTCTTCCATAGTGTGTAAAGTGAACGTCACGAACCTCGAAGCCCGCACGTTCCCTGGAAAGTCCACCAGGTCCCAGGGCAGATAGTCTCCGCTTATGGGTAATCTCTGCCAGCGGGTTTGTCTGGTCCATAAACTGAGACAGCTGGTTGGTCCCAAAGAATGAGTTAATAACCGAAGACAATGTCTTGGCATTAATCAGGTCAATAGGTGTAAACACTTCATTGTCCCGAACGTTCATCCGCTCACGGATGGTTCTTGCCATACGTGCCAGCCCAACACCGAACTGTTGTGACAATTGCTCCCCTACGGTCCGAACCCTACGGTTGGATAGGTGATCAATATCATCAATTTCAGCCTTGGAGTTGATCAGCTCGATTAAATATTTTACAATGGTAATGATATCCTCTTTGGTCAGGACCTGCTTGTCCATAGGAATATCCAGCCCAAGTTTTTTATTCATTCTGTAGCGGCCTACCTCACCCAGATTATAACGCTGGTCCGAGAAGAAAAGCTTGTCGATGATTCCACGGGCTGTTTCCTCATCGGGCGGCTCGGCATTCCGCAGTTGGCGATAAATGTGTTCCACCGCTTCCTTTTCAGAGTTGGTGGGGTCCTTTTGCAGGGTGTTGTGGATAATGGCGTAATCGCCGGTTTCATTATCCTCTTTATGTATCAGAATCGTCTTGGTTCCGGTTTCCAGGATTTCTTCAATATGATCTTTTTCAAGAACAGTATCCCGGTCCAGTACAATTTCGTTTCGTTCAATTGAGACCACCTCTCCAGTATCCTCATCTACAAAGTCTTCATACCAGGTGTTCAGAACACGGGCAGCGAGTCTTCGACCCATAACCTTTTTAAGCCCGGATTTCGTTACCTTCACCTCTTCGGCCAGGTCAAAGATTTCAAGAATATCTTTATCTCTTTCAAAACCAATGGCACGGAAAAGAGTGGTAACAGGTAATTTTTTCTTTCTATCGATATACGCGTACATCACGCTGTTGATATCGGTAGCGAATTCGATCCACGAACCTTTAAACGGAATCACCCGAGCTGAATACAGCTTGGTTCCGTTAGCGTGGAAGGATTGTCCAAAGAATACCCCGGGAGAGCGGTGCAACTGAGACACAACCACACGTTCAGCCCCGTTGATAACGAAAGTACCACTAGGCGTCATGTATGGAATAGTACCAAGATAAACGTCCTGAACGATGGTTTCAAAGTCTTCGTGCTCCGGGTCAGTACAATACAGCTTCAATCTTGCTTTCAAAGGCACACTGTAGGTAAGCCCTCTTTCTATACATTCCTGTATGGAATACCGAGGCGGATCTACGAAGTAATCTAAGAACTCAAGTACAAATTGGTTACGGGTGTCCGTAATGGGGAAGTTTTCCATGAAGGTATTGTAAAGACCCTCATTCCCCCTTTCCTCTGATTTCGTCTCCAATTGGAAGAAGTCCTGGAAAGACTTAATCTGGATGTCCAGAAAGTCCGGGTATGCAGGCCTGTTCTTCACAGAAGAGAAATTCAATCTTTCAGTTTGCAGTGCTAACATCAATGGACGAAATTATATTATTATAATAAAAAGGGAGCGCTTATCCAAATAAAAACGATAATAAACGCAAAAGGGTTTAGACCTCGTGGAACCGAATCCACGGGTCTAAACCTATATTAAAGTGTGGTCTAAGCCTATTTAAGCTCAACCTCAGCTCCTGCTTCTTCCAACTGTGCTTTAAGTGCTTCAGCTTCGTCTTTTGCTACTCCCTCTTTTACTGGCTTAGGCGCATTATCAACTAATTCCTTAGCATCCTTAAGTCCTAGTCCGGTAAGTTCTTTTACCAGTTTCACAACAGCTAGTTTAGATCCACCAGCAGCCTTAAGAACAACATCAAACTCAGTTTGCTCTTCAGCTGCGTCATCTCCTCCAGCAGCACCTCCACCAGCAACAGCTACAGCTGCAGCAGCAGGCTCAATACCGTATTCTTCTTTTAAAATATCAGCTAACTCGTTTACTTCTTTTACGGTCAAGTTAACCAATTGTTCTGCAAAATCTTTCAAATCTGCCATTTCTATCGTTTTTAAATGTGTGTGTAAATATATGTTGTTAAAAAGTGCGTACTAATTTATCCTTCCTTTTCAGAGAGTGTCTTAAGGATGCCAGCCAGTTTTCCGCCACCTGATTTAAGGGCAGAAACAACATTCTTGGCAGGGGATTGCAGCAGGCCGATGATATCGCCAATAACCTCTTCTTTAGATTTGATATTTACAAGGTTATCCAATTGGTCATCTCCAATATATACCGCCTCCTCAACGAAAGCTCCTTTCAGAACTGGTTTTTCTGATTTTTTCCGGAATTCTTTAATCACCTTTGCTGGAGCATTTCCAGTTTCTGAAAACATGATCGAAGTATTGCCTTTCAAAACATCAGCCAAATCTCCGAAATCTTTATCAGAACTTTCCATGGCCTTGGCCAGCAAGGTATTTTTAACTACCGCCAGTTTTACGTTGGCTTTAAAACAAGCTCTACGCAGATTAGTCGTATTTCCAGCATCAAGACCAGAAATATCCGCTAAATAGATGGTAGAATTTTCGGTTAACTGGGCAGTTAAATCTTCAATTACTCTTGATTTCTCTTCTCTTGTCATAACTTCTAATATTATTGCTCAGTAAACCTCTTAGTATCTATTGCAACGCTCGGACTCATGGTGCTGGACATGTAGATGCTCTTAATGTAAACACCTTTTGCCGCCTGAGGCTTTAACTTCACCAGGGTAGATAACAATTCACGTGCGTTTCCTGCGATTTTATCAGCATCAAAAGAAACTTTTCCAATCCCGGCATGAACAATTCCAGTCTTGTCTACCTTAAAGTCAATTTTACCGGCTTTAACATCTGAAACCGCCTTAGCGACATCCATAGTTACCGTACCAGTTTTAGGGTTAGGCATCAGTCCACGTGGTCCAAGAATACGACCCAAGGGCCCCAATTTCCCCATAACACTGGGCATGGTAATAATCACGTCAACATCGGTCCAACCACCCTTGATTTTCTCAAGGTACTCATCCAAACCAACGAAATCAGCTCCGGCAGCCTTTGCTTCCTCTTCCTTATCAGGAGTCACTAAAGCAAGTACCTTCACGTCTTTTCCAGTTCCATGTGGAAGTGTTACCACTCCACGAACCATTTGATTAGCTTTTCTGGGATCCACGTTCAAACGAACTGCCAAATCCACAGAGGCATCAAATTTTGTGTTGGAAATCTCTTTTATCTTAGCAGCAGCGTCCGCTACAGAGTAGGTCGCCCCTTTCTCAATCTTAGCTTCCGCTTCTTTTCGCTTCTTAGTCAATTTTGCCATTTCTACTTTCTATTTGGATTAAAAAGGAGCCTGCCCCTTAATACTTACTCCCATTGATCGGGCGGTTCCTGCTACCATTTTCATTGCAGACTCCACTGTAAAAGCATTCAGGTCCTGCATCTTGTCTTCAGCAATTTCCCTTACCTGATCCCAAGTAATACTAGCAACTTTCTTCCGGTTGGGTTCTCCGGAACCTTTTTTTGACTTTGATGCTTCCATGATTTGAACTGCAGCCGGAGGAGTCTTAATGACAAAGTCAAAAGACTTGTCCTTGTAGACAGTAATAGCAACTGGCAATACTTTACCTTGCTTATCCTGCGTCCTCGCATTAAACTGCTTACAAAACTCCATAATGTTAACCCCGGCAGCACCCAAAGCTGGTCCAACCGGTGGTGATGGATTGGCAGCACCTCCGCGAACTTGTAACTTTACAATCTTACTTACTTCTTTTGCCATTGTTTTGAATTTAAAAAGATAGTTTTCGTTGTTGGAAGCAAAGAATTAAAACTATCAAAAAAATATGTGTGTAACACTTATTATAATTTCTCGACCTGCATATAGCTCAGCTCAAGAGGGGTCTTCCGACCGAAGATTTTCACCATTACCTCCAGCTTTCGCTTTTCTTCATGAATCTTTTCAACAGTACCACTGAAACCATTAAAAGGACCATCTATCACTTTGATGGTTTCTCCAATGGTGAAAGGGATAGCCACATTGTCCGTCTTGACCGACAATTCATCCACCTTCCCTAACATCCGATTCACTTCAGAGTTTCGCAGAGGCACAGGATCCCCGCCTTTGGTTTCTCCAAGAAAACCTATTACTCCGTTTATTGACTTAATGATATGAGGTATTTCTCCTCCAAGATTGGCAAGCACCATTACATAGCCCGGAAAGTAAACACGCTCTTTGTTAACCTTCTTCCCATTGCGAATTTGCACCACTTTCTCAGTAGGCACCAATACCTGATCTACAAAGTCTTCCAGACCTTCGGCCGCTATTTCGCGTTCTATATACTCCTTAACCTTGTTTTCCTGACCGCTTACGGCTCTAACCACATACCAGTTCTTATCTTTAACCTCTGCCATTGCCGTCAATAATTAAGATTTAATCCACTCGAAGTACTGTTCGATCACACCGCTAAAAACCGTGTCAATGCCCCAGATTGCCAGTGCAAAAATAATCGAAAACACAGCCACCAAGATGGTCAAACGCTGCGCTTCAGGCCAGGACGTCCAGGTAACGTGCTCCTTCAGTTCCGTGAACGATGCTGTAACATAATTTATAAATCCTGCCATTGTAATCTTATTTGCACGGGTTGAGAGACTCGAACTCCCGACACCTGGTTTTGGAGACCAGTGCTCTACCAACTGAGCTAAACCCGTATAAAAGGCAAGGCATTCACAGGAGTGAATACCTTTGCCTCATATCAATTCTTATAAATCCAATTATTCAAGGATTTCAGTAACCTGACCAGCACCTACGGTTCTACCACCTTCACGGATAGCGAAACGAAGACCTACGTTCATAGCAATCGGCTGGATAAGATCAACAGTGATGCTAAGGTTATCTCCAGGCATTACCATTTCCACTCCTTCAGGAAGAGTAATATTTCCAGTCACGTCAGTTGTACGTACGTAAAACTGAGGACGGTAGTTGTTATGGAATGGAGTGTGACGTCCACCTTCTTCTTTCTTCAGGATATACACCTCAGCTTTAAACTTCGCGTGAGGAGTAACTGATCCAGGCTTCACAATTACCATACCACGAGCAATCTGAGTCTTCTCAATACCTCTTAGAAGCAGACCAACGTTATCACCAGCCTCACCTCTGTCAAGGATTTTACGGAACATCTCAACTCCAGTAATGGTAGAAGTCAGTTTTTCAGCTCCCATTCCGATGATCTCTACTGGATCTCCAGTTCTAGCAACACCGGTTTCGATACGTCCAGTTGCAACAGTACCACGTCCAGTAATAGAGAAAACATCCTCTACTGGCATTAGGAAAGGCTTATCCACATCACGCTCAGGTAGCTCAATCCAGCTATCCACAGCATCCATTAGCTCCATTACTGACTTTGTCCACTTCTCTTCTCCGTTAAGAGCTCCAAGTGCAGAACCCTTAATAACAGGACCATTGTCCCCATCATACTCGTAGAAAGAAAGCAAATCTCTTACTTCCATTTCAACAAGCTCTAGAAGCTCCTCGTCATCTACAAGGTCAACTTTGTTTAGGAAAACAACAATACGTGGAATACCAACCTGACGTCCAAGAAGGATGTGCTCACGAGTTTGAGGCATAGGACCATCGGTAGCAGCCACAACAAGAATAGCACCGTCCATCTGGGCAGCACCAGTAACCATGTTCTTCACGTAGTCGGCGTGACCAGGACAGTCAACGTGTGCGTAGTGACGACCTTCAGTAGCATATTCAACATGCGAAGAGTTAATGGTGATCCCTCTTTCTTTCTCTTCAGGAGCGTTGTCAATCTGATCATATGCACTAGCTTCTGAATAACCAGCATCAGCCAATACTTTTGTAATAGCTGCTGTTAAGGTAGTTTTTCCGTGATCTACGTGCCCAATAGTACCGATGTTAAGGTGCGGCTTGGACCGATCGTAAGTTTCCTTTGCCATAATTAATACTTATTTAATCTTAGTTATATATTAGTGTTCAATTTTAAAACGAAAACAAGAGCCAACGACGAGAATTGAACTCGTGACCTCTTCCTTACCAAGGAAGCGCTCTACCCCTGAGCTACGTCGGCAATAGTTTACATAATCTTATAATGAGCGGGAGACCGGGTTCGAACCGGCGACATTCAGCTTGGAAGGCTGACGCTCTACCAACTGAGCTACTCCCGCCTAAACTATTAACTTCTTCAAATCCAATGCAGTGCAGTCACAAACAGTGTCTTTAAATGAAGATTTTCTTTCACGCTATTCCAAAAAAAAGGCTTTTCACAAGAACATGCACTCTTCTAAAAAACCTCCTCACGAAATTGACGTAGTGGGGAGAGCAGGATTCGAACCTGCGAAGGTAAAAACCAACAGATTTACAGTCTGTCCTCGTTGGCCGCTTGAGTATCTCCCCAAATTTCAGTATTTCACAGAGCAAGCATTTTTACATACTTTAGAGCCGATGGAGGGACTCGAACCCACGACCTGCTGATTACAAATCAGCTGCTCTAGCCAGCTGAGCTACATCGGCAATTAGACTCCTTTACTGGTCTAAACTTTTCCGCTTTTCAAACGGACTGCAAATGTATAAATTTATTTCAGTTCCCAAAACATTTCTAAAAAAAAATCGCCGCAGTTTCGACATTTTTTTTCGGCTCAGAAGGACGGTTCAAACACCTGTTTTTCTAATATTCTAGAAATCATTATTTTGACCCTCAACCACCCTCTCGGGAGATTTCATCAATCCGGCCTGCAAAGATAAACATTCTTTTGGCTATTTCCACACGGAACCCAAACATCCGACAGCCAGCTCCGCCTAGACCATGTTTCCACCTCTATATCTGAATCAATAATCCCAATACAACCCGATTGAGAATCCTCAATCCTGATCTTCATCTGATCCAGGTTCTCGATTCCTGGGATGTGCCTTATTATATATAGCCTTGAGCTTCCCCAGACTGTTATGTGTATATACCTGGGTGGCGGCCAGACTCGAATGACCCAGCAATTCCTTAACAGCATGCAGATCTGCGCCCTGGTCCAACAGATGTGTCGCAATGGAATGGCGAAGCACATGAGGACTCTTTTTTGGTTTGGTGGAAACCTGCCCGAGGTACTTCTGAACTATATTTCCAACCTGGGCAGGAGTTAGTGGCCGTGCCTTCCCATTTAAAAATAAATAAACTGAACTTTCCCCCCGCTCCAATAAATGTGTTTTTCGTTTCTCCAGATACTGCCGGAGGGTAGATATTGTAGAAGACATGAGTGGAACAAAGCGTTCTTTCCCGCCCTTACCCCGTATTTTTACCATTGCTGAAGTTAAATCCAGATCGGGAAGTTGTATACCCAGGAGTTCTGCACGTCGCACTCCGGTTGTATAAAATAACTCCAAAACCAGTTGATCACGACACTCTTCAAATGTTATGGGGTCAAGTATTTCCAGCGCCTGAGTAATTTCCTTCTGGGAGAAGGGAAGCTGTTCCTGCCGGGTTGCCTTTAAAGGAATGTGATTGGCCAGGGGCGAGCGCTTTATCTGCTTTGTTTTCTGCAAGAACTTATAGAAACTCTTCAGGGCCGATATCTTTCGGTTGATCGTTCTATTTGACATCCCCTCTTCTGCCAGATTCACAATCCATTTGCGTATCATGGAATAATGAACCGCACCTAAATCTTCCATTTCAAACTCACTGCGCATCGCCTCATCGAAATTCCGAAGATCTCGTCTATATGCAGCAACCGTATGAGCAGAATACTTTTTTTCGGATTCCAGGTAATCTAAAAATTGATCAATGGCCATAAAAAAACTGTTGGTAAACAAAGTTACTGAACTTTGATTTACCAACAGTCTTCTATATACCTTTAGAAGGCAGCTTCAGAAAAGAGTCATGCAGACTCTGTCAACATCTAAAACTCTTCCTGATCTCTCAAATGCTGAATGTATTGTGCTTTCTGGATTCGAGCCCTACGTTCTACAGACGGCTTGGTATACTGCTGACGTGCTCTCAATTGACGCATTCTTCCTGTACGGTCGAATTTTCTCTTGTAACGCTTCAGCGCTTTATCAATATTCTCTCCGTCTTTAACTGGTATAATTAACATAGTGTCACCTCCTTTCGTTAGAAATTTTTCAGGTTGCAAATATAGAGATTTAAAAGAATCTCCCAACCCTTAACTCAATTTATTTTTTCGCAGGCTTATATTCTTTCTTATCGACCACTATACGAGCGATCACTTCCCTGAGAATCTCAGAAGTTCCGCCCCCTATGGGTCCAAGTCTGCTGTCTCGGAACATTCTTGCCAGGGGATAGTCTTCCATGTATCCATATCCTCCGAGCATTTGCAGGCAATTATAAATAACCTCATCTGCTACCTTGGTGGAACGCAGCTTGGAGATACTGGCCTCTTTTACCACGTACACCCCCAATTCCATTCTTTTGGCCACGGAATAATTAAATTCCTTACACATTTCAACTTCACTGACCATATCGGCTACTTTATGACGCAGGGCCTGAAACTTATCAAGAGATTGTCCAAAAGCAATTCGCTCTCTCATATAATCCAAGGTATACTCCAAGGCAAATTCCGCTCTGGCATGCGCATTGATTCCCATGATCAGCCGCTCAAAAGCAAAGTGCTCCATAATATAAGGAAAGCCCTGATTTTCCTCACCCATCAACCGATCCGCAGGAATGCGAACATTATCAAAGGCAATTTCAGCTGTATCGGAAGCTCTCCATCCCAGCTTATCCAGTTTGGAGGCGGATATTCCCGGGGTATCTCTATCAACCAGAAACATACTAATTCCCTTCCCCTTACGCTCAGGATCCGTTTTGGCTGCCACTACAAGATAATCAGCATAGACGCCGTTGGTGATAAAAGTTTTGGAACCATTAATAATGTAATGGTCACCTTGGCGAACAGCAGTGGTCCGCATACCGGCCACATCAGATCCACCAAAGGGTTCGGTCACACATAGACATCCAATTATTTCTCCCGATATACTGGCGCTTAAATATTTTTCTTTAATGGCTTCACTACCCTCTGCGTTCACATGGGTCATGGCCAGATAAGCATGGGCCCACATGGCAGCAGCGAATCCACCTGAATTGATGCGCTGGAGTTCTTCCAGAAAAATCACGGTATAAAAAATATCCAGATCCAATCCGCCATACTGCACCGGGTACCGAAGCCCAAAGTAGCCCATCTCCCCGAACTTCTTCCAGATAAAACGGTCAATATCCCCTGTCTTCTCCCATTCCTCTATATGCGGCACCACCTCCTTCTGCAGAAATTCTCGAAAGCTTTCCCTAAACATGTCATGTTCTTCTGTAAAATACCGCTGGTCTATAGTCATTACTTCTAATTTTATAATCTTTTTTGAAAAGAGGGATCATGGATGCTGGATCACCCGTTTTGAAGCTTCAAATATAGGGTAATTCTCGTTATATATGCGTTGTAAAAATATTGAAGTCTATCCAGGAATTCTCATTCCACCTTACTTCCCCACAAGAAAAAGAACTAAATAAAAAACCCATTCCGCACTGCTACACAGGCCAGAATGGGTTAACAAAAAATCCGTAAGAACTAAGAGGCCTCTTTCATCTCCTGACTTGCCTTTGCTTTACGATAAAGTTCGCCCGACTTTAGTTTCCGGCGATATTCTTTAAGGTCCTTCTTCACCTCTCCTGATAAGATATACAAACCGATAATATTAGGAAAGGCCATGGCCAAAATCATCATATCCGAAAAATCCAGTACCGCCCCAAGACCAATTGAGGATCCAATCACAACAAAAGTCAGGAAGAACAACTTATAGACTACCTCCGTTTTTTTGCTTTTTCCAAAGAGATACGTCCAGGCTCTCATCCCGTAATAGGACCACGAAATCATAGTTGAAAAAGCGAATAGAAATACCGCTACTGCCAGAACGTACGGGAACCAGGAAATCACGCTCCCAAAAGCACTGGAGGTAAGCTCAACCCCTCCTACACCTTCCACCTCGTGCATTCCGGTAAAAATAAGGGTCAATGCTGTAAGGGTACAGACCACTATGGTGTCAATAAAGGGTTCCAATAAGGAAACAAAGCCTTCTGATGGCGGATGATTGGTTTTGGCAGCACTGTGAGCAATCGCAGCTGACCCAATACCCGCTTCATTGGAAAAGGCGGCCCTCTGAAATCCTACAATCAGTACTCCAATCACACCCCCTTTTAGGGCTGAGGGACTAAAGGCGCCATCCCATATTGCAGAAAAGGCAGGCACAATATTGTCAATATTAACTCCTATGACAAAGAGTGCTGCTATAATATAAACTGCAGCCATTACAGGCACCACTTTTTCTGTTACTTTGGCAATACTCCTGATGCCTCCTATTATCACCACTCCAACCAGCACCGCTACCACGAGCCCGAAAACAAACCCATTTCCGGCCAGCACCGGAAATTGGCCAGACAAAATTTCGAAGGTCTGATTGGCCTGAAACATATTTCCACCTCCAAAAGAAGCGCCCACACAAATGATGGCAAAAACCGTAGCCAGCACCTTCCCTAATCCTTTCATATTACGCTTCTCCAGCCCATATCGCAGATAATGCATGGGGCCTCCAAAAACCCGGCCTTCTTCATTGATGTGACGGTATTTCACTCCAAGAGTACATTCCACAAATTTTGATGACATTCCCAGAAATCCGGCAAGAATCATCCAAAAAGTAGCGCCTGCCCCACCAAGGGATACAGCAACAGCTACTCCCGCAATATTTCCAAGACCGACCGTACCAGAAACAGCTGTTGCCAAAGCCTGGAAATGCGTGACCTGACCGGGAGCATTGGGATCATCAAATTTCCCTCTTGCCAGCTGCAAAGCGTGTTTAAAGCCCCGTATATTGATAAAGCCCATACGAAAGGTAAAGAAGAGGGCTCCTAAAACCAGCCACACCACAATAAATGGAATCTCCTTGGTCTGAGGGTCTCCATTGGGGTGAGTCAGTGCAACCGGCTCATCGTAGGTTATATAAGCAAAGTTATGAGCGCCTTCCTCTACCACATGCTGGATATTCTCAAAATTGTATATCATTTCACCTTCAGCAGCTAGATGTTCCAGCGTACCATTTGCATTGGCAAAGGTCTCCAGGTCCTGACCGTCCTTGGTGACAATCGCAATCAGATCCCCCGTCCTGACACGTTCTCCTTCTGCCACAATCCATTCTTTCAGAATATACTGAGACGCTATACCAGCCTCCCAACCGGGAGCGGCCACTCGTTGTCCATTAGCATAGACCACCGGGTCATAAATTCCAATAGCTGAGAAGGGATCCCAAAACAGCACAGCCGCTAGATTGTCAACAGCCGGTGTCATAAATCCATTAAAGCTCTCAGTAATGGCCTCTGGTTTAATTTCAAAGGTTTGGGTTACCGTTTTACCACTGGCATCGGTAACAACAACAGAATAGGGTACGCCCTCTGTCAGACCTGAGGCCCGTGGAGAATCCAGCGCAGTACTTTGATCAGACCATCTATAAGTATAAGGAGGAACTCCTCCTTCGACTTCTAAGGTAATAATTCCGTCGTTAATAAGGTTACTGGGGTTTTCTACTTTGGCCTTTACCATGAGCTCCTGTGAAAAAAGAGATAAACAGCAAAAGAAGAAAAAGGTTGAAAGCAAATACTTTCTCATAAGGTGTAATTAGTTGGACAATACTTTTGACCTATTAAGGCGAAGCAAGATGCTAAAAAATTTAACTTTTTCAAATTCTCACCCGTTAAATTGTAAATTCAGCGTTAAATGGATGTTATGCCAGTGTATACAGGGTACTTTCATTCCGCAACCAGGAAAACCAAATCAGATACCCGGTATTTCTCGCTTGCAATGAGAGTCAGGAGTCATCACAAGTCAAATACGGATGAGCGTTTGGTGTAAATCAGATCTTTAAACTTTAAAAGAAATGCCAGCACCAGATACAATAAGAATCCGATGCCCAGGGTTGCAAAAGAAGAATAAATAAAGAATAAACGCAGACTGCTCGCCCGCATGCCTAACCGGTCTCCCAGACGAGAGGACACATAGAAACCATGCCGTTCAAAAAAATACCGAAGACGATTGATGTACTTTTGCATGGGCTGCGTGAGAATTGGCCATCAAATATAAATTATTTTATCCATTCTGACCGCAATACCTACCGGAGAAATCCTTGTCAGCTTCCTGTCTTAATGAATGATTTTGAGATCGAAAATCTTCTTATAAGCCTTAAAATTAATAATGGTATTTTTGCAACATAACAGCTTAAGTTTCAAAAGGAGAAGATCCAAAGGGACCAGCTTTTGGAAGTGCCTGATTTCGCTTCCCTGATGGCTTCTTTATTGGGAACTTTGAAATGAAAAACGCATTCAACTGGAATTTGCCTTCTGCCTGATAATTACCATTTCTGATCCAGTAGCCGGGCCGAAGCAAGCATACGAGCAAAACCCTCTTACACTTTTAACTCATGGCCGCAGACCCCAAAAGGAATTCCCCTTCAAATAATAATCCTCAGGATCCCTTACCGGAGGATCCGGAATTTGCCCAGACCCAAAAAGAAACTGAAGAAGATGGACCCCATTCTCCCATTCCAAGTGTTGAATCTACAGCCAAGAAGAAAAAAGACAGTAAATTTCTTCATTACTTAAAACGCGCCGCCTTTTCCGTTTGGGCAGTGGTGATGACCATTGGAATGATATTGGCCTTTTTGATTTCGCTATTTCTGGTGTGATGACTTTGAAACGGTTTTTCTGGCTAAATGTAGCTCTGGCGCTTTGCGTGTATGGCTTAATTTTTTTCCGAATCTCCATCCCCGATTGGGTCCGCTTTTATGCGGCAGATTTCCTTTGTATGCCGATAGTGCTTTCCATCTGCTTATGGGTAGTGCGCAGATGGAAAGTTGACCCTCATCTTCGATTATCGCTCTTTACTATTTTGTCGGTAGTGGGATTTTATTCCGTCTACTTCGAGCTATATTTACCTCCCAGAAACCAGCGTTACACTGCGGATTTCTGGGATGTTATGATGTATTTAGGGGGAGCCCTGTTATTCTACCTGGTCCAGGAATTAAATAGGAAAGACAGGAAAACCCAAAGCAGATACAACCAATCCAGCGCATAAGATCTATAGCAGTAAGCCGCTAATCCCTCCACCCCCACCTGGGAATGGTTCGATCTGAAGTTCTAGAGGTACCCCTGAGCTTTCATCCAGTCGTCATTAAACATTTTCCCGACATAGCGGCTTCCATGGTCGTGGAACAATACCACCACTACATCATCTTTTGTAAAATGCTCCTGCAGCTGTAATAATCCTTTCATGGCCGCACCTGCGCTGTTGCCAACAAACATCCCCTCCTCTCTTGCCAGTCTCCTGGTATAAATAGCGGCATCCTTATCAGTAACTTTGGTGAATCCGTCTATAATATCAAAGTCTACATTTTTTGGTAGAATATCCTCCCCAATTCCTTCTGTAACATAGGGATAGATTTCATTTTCATCGAATATTCCTGTTTCGTGGTACTTTTTAAAAACCGATCCATAGGTATCGATTCCCCAGACCTTCACATTCGGGTTTTGCTCCTTCAGGTATTTTCCCACACCTGAAATGGTACCTCCTGTACCCACACCCACCACAAAATGCGTAACCTTTCCATCGGTCTGCTGCCAAATTTCCGGTCCGGTCGAAAGGTAGTGCGCTCTGGTATTTCCCAGGTTGTCATACTGGTTGACATACCAGGCATTGGGAGTTTCTTGGGCAAGCCTCCGTGCCGTGGAATAATAGGATTGCGGGTCATCGGGTGCCACATTGGTCGGACATACTACGACTTCCACCCCTACTGCACGAAGAATATCTATTTTTTCCTTTGACTGTTTATCGGCCAGAACACAAACCATTTTGTATCCTTTGACGATGGCTGCCAGGGCAAGCCCCATCCCTGTATTCCCAGAGGTACCTTCAATAATGGTTCCTCCCGGTTTTATGAGGCCCTGAGCTTCGGCGTCCTCTACCATTTGAAGGGCCATCCGGTCTTTGACCGAGTTTCCGGGATTAAAAGTTTCGTATTTTGCAAGAACCAGGGCTTCAATTCCCTGTGTGAGTTTATTGATTTTCACCAGTGGTGTATTCCCGATGGTTCCCAGTATATTTTCAGCGTATTCCATATCTCCTTTTTGACGGCTGCAAAGGTACACAAATGAGGTGAATCTCATAAGTAAACGAAGACAGGGAAAGTTGGCCGGCCCCCATAAGCCGCGCCATGAGAAAAGATAAAAATTAAATTAAATGGGCTAACCCAGCTGAAATGTCTCAGTAATTAAGCTTGCTGGCAACTCTAGTCAAATTTCATGGCTTTGACCGGAGAAATTCTTGTGATGATAAGAGAGGGAACCAACAACATAAACATACACAATATGAGCGTACCGAGATTCACACCAAGAATATACTCCCAGGCCAGATAAACCGGGGCTTCCGTAACGTAATAGGTTTCGGGGTTCAAAGGCAGCAGTTTAAAATACTTTTGCGCCAGTAGCAGTCCCAGCCCTACAAGGTTGCCCCAAAAAAGTCCCAGCAAAATCAGATAGGCTGCATTGTACAAAAAGACTTTACGAATGCTCCAATTAGAACCACCCAGCGCTTTGAGGATTCCAATCATCTGTGTGCGTTCCAGTATAAGCACCAGCAGGGCAGTAATCATATTAATTCCGGCCACCAGAATCATGATGCCGATAATGAGCGCAATGTTGAAATCAAAGAGCGAGAGCCATTCAAAAATAGAATAATACTGCTGCTTAATCGTACGGGTGTCCAGGTAAGAGCTGGTTTTCTCATAGATTTCCATTCCCTTTTCCTCCAGCTTACCAAAGTCGTTCAGGAATATTTCGAAGTTGCCAATCTGATCCGGCTCCCAACGATTCAGTCGCTGTATATGACGAATATCCGAAATTAAATAAGTCTCATCAAATTCCTGAAATCCGGAGTTATAGATTCCTGTCACCACAAAGGCCCGCAGTAGTGGCCGATCATAACTTCCTTCCCGAATAAAATAAGTAATGGCCTTGTCTCCTATTTCCAAGCCCAATCTGTTGGCGGTATATTGGGACATCAACACTTCATCATTCAGCGACTGTGAAACATCGGGAAGCCTTCCTTCCACCAGAAATTCTTTGAAATACTGCCAGTCGTAATCCTCTCCGACGCCCTTTACGATGATGCCTTCAAAGTCGGTTTCGGTTCGAATGACAGCTCCCTTATAGGCAGTAGCTTGAATATGCCTGATACCTTCTACTTCTCGAAACTCCGGATAGAAATCCTGATCCTTTGAAATGGGATTCAGCGATACCTGGGAATTGTTGTTATCATAACTAGAGACGACTATATGACCTTTAAAAGCGGACATTTTTTCTCTGATTTTCTCCTGCAGTCCCAAACCAGTGGCAAAAGAAATCAGCATCATAACCACACCAATTGCAATAGCCGCGATTGCAATTTTAATTATTGGGGCCGAAATGCTACTTTTGTCCTGCTTTGCTCCTATAAGGCGCTTAGCTATAAATAATTCTATATTCAAACCTGGCTGATGATTAAATCATTTCTCAAAAGTACATTTTTATTAGTACTTATTACGAGCGTTTCTTGTGGAAACCCAACCCAAAAAAATGGTAAAGACACTTCGCTTGCCAAAAATGAAAGCACCAATGAAGTGGCGCCTTTAGTGCTGGGGGCCGATCAACCGGATGTCTACCTTCCTCTTTTGAATGGAAAAAAAGTAGGAGTTGTAGGCAACCAAACCAGTGTTGTCGGTCTCACCGGCTCAGTGGCTGCTCAAGGTGAACCTATTCACCTGGTAGATGCACTACTTAATAATGAAATCGAAGTGGTAAAGGTATTTGCACCTGAACATGGGTTCCGTGGTACAGCAGATGCAGGGGAGGTTATCAAGGATGGAAAAGATCAACAAACCGGACTTCCAATCCTATCCCTATATGGCAGCAACAAAAAACCATCTCCTGCTCAGCTGGAGGGTATTGAGGTTTTGATTTTCGACATTCAGGATGTGGGGACCCGGTTTTACACCTATATCTCCACGCTGCACTACATTATGGAAGCGGCCGCAGAAAATGATATTCCTGTAATTGTCATGGATCGCCCCAATCCAAATGGAAGTTATATTGATGGGCCTATTTTAGAGATGGAGCACCAGAGCTTTGTGGGCATGCATCCCATTCCGGTAGTTCACGGTCTCACCATTGGCGAATATGCAAAAATGGTCAATGGGGAAGGCTACCTTAAAGACGGTATTCAGGCGGATTTGGAAATTATTGAAATGCAGGGCTATAACCACGATATGCCCTACGACCTGCCAATCAAGCCTTCTCCGAACTTACCCAATGCTACTTCCATTAATCTGTATCCAAGCCTTTGTTTTTTCGAAGGCACCAATGTGAATGAAGGACGTGGAACAGACAAGCAATTCCAGGTTTTTGGTTCGCCTTATTTAGATTCGGAGGTATTTGATTTTTCTTATACGCCTCAATCCAATGAGGGCGCACGGAACCCCAAACACCTGGAAAAAACCTGTTACGGAAGAGATCTCAGTTCCCACCCCAGAATTGATGAAATTAATCTGGAGTGGCTCATTGAGGCTTATAATCACACCTCCGATCAATCTGAATTCTTCAATGCCTTCTTCACCAAACTGGCAGGTACAGAAGATCTACAGGAGCAAATTGAAAAAGGCTGGAGTGCAGAGCAAATAAGAAGCACATGGGAAGAAGGCCTACAGGACTTCGCTCAAACCAGGGAAAAATACTTGATGTATCCCTAAACAAGATTCATAAACCAAACCGGTCCTGCAGGCCGGTTTTTTTTCGCCCAATCTGGAAATTCCTCTTTACGGGATTCTAAATAAAAATGTCTGCGTACATTTAACTTCTCAAAACTTTCCTTATGAAACATTTCCTACTGAGCTGCATCGTTTGTATTTTCCATGTGACCGCCCTGGGGCAAGATCAGGTAAAAGCACTGGATCAACTGTTCCAGAGTCTTTACCAGCAGCAGGCCTTTAACGGAAACGTTCTCATTGCACGGGAAGGTGAAGTAGTCTACGAGAACAGTTTCGGCCTTGCGGATATTACCACCAAAGAACCCCTGAGCTCCCAGTCCGTCTTCAACCTGGCTTCTGTTACCAAACAATTTACAGCCATGGGAATCGTCCTGTTGCAACGTCAGGGGAAACTATCGGTGGAGGATGATTTTTCGCAGTACCTTCCGGAACTCAAATCTTATAAAGGAATTCGGGTACAGGATTTAATTACCCATCAAAGCGGCCTTCCATCTTATATGGTTGTAATGGATCAACAATGGGATAAGAATGTGATTGCTACGAACAAAGAAGTAATTGCCTTATTTGCGGAACAACTACCTGAGGTCCTGTTTGAACCTAGGACCTCCTGGGAATACAACAATACAGGGTATGTTCTTTTGGCCGAAATTATTGAACGAGTTTCCGGAAAGCCTTATCCTCAGTTCTTAAAGGAGACCATTTTCGAACCTTTAGGGATGGATCAAACTCATATTATCCTCCGGTACAAAAACCCCGTGGAGGTAGACCATCTAACGGAGAGTTATGTTGATAATCCGGAGGGTGCCATTACCGAGCCCTACCATACCATGGAATACGATTATGTCACCTATCTGGATGGGGTATATGGGCAGGGACGTCTTCATTCAACCACCCGTGATCTTTTAAAATGGGACCAGGCTTTATGGAGTCAGTTTTTATCTCCTAAGGAGCGGGACCTTGTCTTCACCCCAAAGAAATTATCCGATGGAAGCGATACTTCCTATGCCTATGGCTGGTATGTAGAAGATCATCCCCAGCACGGGAAAATTGTCTACCACTCCGGAGACTGGACAGGCTATCGGACACATATTGAAAGACATCTGGATTCAGAATTGACCATTATCTGGTTACAGAATATGGACCTCCCTAGTACCGTGCTCCCGCGCCAGGAAATATGGGAAATCATGTATTAATGGATCGGGAGGTTTCCCCCCATCAAGTTCACTGTTATTTTTGAGTATAGTAGTTGTAATCTTTAATGATGCGCGCCAGAAATTCGGTGGGAACCTCCCGGGGCTGTACAGCCATGATTTGGGCTACCTTCTGAGAAAGTTTCCCAAGTAGTTTGTCATTGGAGAATTTGAGGCCTTCCTGATATAAATTTTTAATCTTCTGCATTTGGGCATCCGTCAACATCCTTACCTGAGGGTAGCTGGGAATATAATCCTGTGGCACCTCCACCCATAAGCTCCCCGAAAGACGGGTGGGAAGTTTTTCTGAGATAACGGTAGTTCCTGCAGCAAGGTCGCCCAGCCGCTGGCCTTTACCGTTGATAAGTATACAGACCACTGCAACACTCCCGCTGGTAAGGCTAATATCAACAACCCGCAAGATCCATCTGATTAAAAAATCGGGAAATCCCGCGCGGGTACCATCCAATTTAACTACTCGAATATCCATAGCCTTTTTTCCCGGGCTCTGACCATTCCAGAAGGTTTCCCAGATCAGAAAGTATAGAAACGGAGGGAGACCTGTTATCATTACAAGCCCCCAACCCCGATCCGTCACCTGAAGCTGCTCTAACAGAAAAGAAACCAGTACCACGTAACCCAATATTAATATCCCATCTATGAGGTAGGCAAGTATGCGTTCACCCAGCCCGGCAACCTGATGGCCGATCTGCACATTTTGGGCTGTTTCAATTTGAAAATTATCCATTAAATCAGTTTCTTTGGTTAAATCTCCGACCGCATGCGGGAAGCACAGTTCATCAAGCAAAATAAGGATAAATGGTTGAAGTTCGAAAGGGCTCTTACTGAAAATGAACCGATGTCTCCGGATAAATTGTCACGCCTCTACCTTCAGCTTACCGACCATCTGAGTTATTCCCAAACCTTTTATCCCGAAAGCAATACCTCGGTGTATCTCAACGCACTTGCTTCTAAGGCCCATCAGAAAATCTACAAGAACAAAAAAGAATCCCGAAACAGATTCATTCAGTTTTACACCCATCAGTTTCCCAAAGAGTTCTACAGGTATAGGTATCAGTTCTATCTCTCGCTTTTCCTCTTCCTGGGTTTCGGGGCAATCGGCGCATTTTCTGCCGCCACGGATGCAGGTTTTGTACGTGTTATCTTGGGGGATGCCTATGTCAACATGACGCTGGAGAACATAGCCAACAATGACCCCATGGCTGTCTACAAGCAGATGAATCAAATGGATATGTTCCTCGGGATTACAATCAACAACATTCGAGTAGCGCTGTATGCCTTTGTCTTTGGTCTCTTCCTGGGGGTCGGCAGTGTTTTTATCATCATGCAGAATGCCGTCATGCTGGGATCCTTTCAATACTTTTTTTATGATCAGGACCTATTGTGGGAATCCGCCAGGACCATTTGGATTCATGGAACCATCGAAATATTTGTAATCATTGTGGCTGCCAGTGCCGGTCTTGTGGTGGGCAAATCCATCCTCTTTCCCGGAACCTATACCCGGCTGGTGTCCTTCACCCGGGGAGTGAAAGCAGGCTTGAAAATTGTTTTGAGCACAGTTCCTTTCTTTATTATTGCAGGCTTTTTGGAAGGGTTCGTTACCCGGCAGACTCAGATGCCAGATATACTTGCTATTTTAATTATAGGGGCATCACTACTTCTGATGTTCTTCTATTACCTTTATTTACCTTTCCGATTGAACAAAAATTGAAAATGACTGAAAAATATATTCGCTTCCAAAAGCAACGCGATTTAGGAGAAATCATTACCGACACCTTTAAGTTCCTACGACAGAATTACAAACTGCTGTTTCGACTGATCGCAGGTATAGCTGGTCCTGCTTTTTTAATTATGGCCCTTCTGCTGGGATATTATTCCTTTATGATGGGTAAAAGCCTAATAAACCCCTTCAATCAGAATTTTGACAACTACAATACCTCTTTCTTCCTCACTATCTTTTTATTGCTGATCTCCTTTATAGTGTTCTATGCGCTCCTTTATAATGTCGTTTTTACCTTTATTAAATCCTACATCAGGAATCGCGGACACATAGATGAAGATGAAGTAGCTCTTAATGCCAAAAAGAACTTCACCAGCATGTTTGGTCTGTTCCTTGTAGTGGGAATCTTTCTTTTTTTCGGCTTCCTACTGATTATTCCCGGCATTTACCTGTGGGTTCCCCTTTCTCTGGCTCCGGCTGTTCTATTATTTGAAAACCGTGGTATCGGAGGATCCCTGGAAGAAGTTTTCAGAATCGTCTCAAAAAACTGGTGGATGACCTTTCTTTCACTGGTGCTGATTTATTTGCTGGTTCAGGTCATTTCAATGATTTTCCGGATGCCATTATTCCTGTACTACTTCATGAAGGCCCTGAGTATGACACAAGAAGGAGCCACGGTGGATCCCACTTCTCTTTTTGATTGGGTATATGTGGTCCTCAATATTGTCGCTTCTTTAATCCAGCACCTGCTTTCTGTAATTATGATTGTGGCCGTCAGTTTTATATATTTCAATCTGCATGAGAAAAAGTATGCTACAGGAAGTATGGAAGAAATAGAGCAGCTGGGTAGAACAAATGATGAATAAATGTGGAAGGTCTGGATTTTTTGGTTCTTACTAATACCGCATCCGAGTTTTACGGGATCCTCAAGAGCTGGGATAGAACAGGCCATGCTGAAGCAGGATGGCACTTATGAGACCATTCGTTTTGACGATGCACGTATAAAACATTATAGTAAGGATCCCGATTTCGATTACTCAGAATCCGTCCAGGACTCCTGGTGGACCCGCTTTAAGAATTACCTTCGACTGCAGTGGTCCAAATTCATTATATGGCTATTCGGAGAGGTGCCCACCAGTAGCTTTCTCCTATTTATTCTAAAAGTCCTCCCTTATCTGATTCTGTTGGGAGTGCTTTTCTTCTTTCTCTGGCTCTTCCACCGACTGAATCCTGGAGGAGCTTTTATTGAAAAAGCACCAACCAATACTGTTTTCACTACCGAAGAAGAAGCAATCGTAGCATCCCAGGATATTGATCATATGATTGAGAAAGCCTTACAAGAAGATAATTACAGGATGGCCATTCGATACCAGTATCTGCAAGTCCTGCAGTTTTTAAAAAACGAGGGGCTTATCCATTACCAGTCAGACAAAACCAATACTGAATATGCCCGAGAACTTGATCAGGAATTCCAAAAGAGCACCTTTCTGAATCTTTCGAAAATTTACGATTACACCTGGTATGGTAATTTTCCAGCCCATCGCGGCAAGTTCGAACAGATGCGAAAGGGTTATCTTGATTTGACCAAAACAGTAAAAGCAGGTAATGAGAAGAGATAAAATTTACATAAGTGCTTTTCTGCTGGTGCTGGGACTGTTGGTATATCTGGAAGCCCAACAGAAGCAGCCTGTAAACTGGAATCCCAGTTATGTTGCAGCCGATAAAATTCCCCTGGGCACCTATGTTCTTTATCAGGAATTGGAAGAAGCCTTTTCCATTCAATCTATTACCGTCCCCCCATATGAATTCCTTCAAAATTCCCAGGAAGCCGCAACCTATCTATTTATAAATCATCAACTTCCCTTTGATGATGCAGAGTTAAAGAGCCTTCTAAAATGGGTAGAGCAAGGAAACACTGCTTTCCTTGCCACTGAGTATTTAGGAGATAACCTATTGGACACCCTGGAGCTGAAAATGGAAGTTGTAGTTCCTCAGTCAGACATCTCCTCACGGCCCGTTTTTAGTTTGAAGGAGCTCCAGGCCCACGGGAATCAAACTTATTTATACGACCGGGAAACCTTTTATTACGCCTTCAGCAGTTTAGATACTCTCGAGCATGAAATACTAGGTACTGTTAAGCCATTTTCTGAAACCACGTCAACTTCAGAATCACACCCGAATTTCATCAAGGTTCCCTTTGGATCCGGCCAGATTTTGTTGCATGCAGCTCCGCAAATCTTTTCCAATTTCTTTCTCCTTCATGGAGACAACCACACCTATACCGAAGCTGCACTTTCCTATATTTCTCCTGACACTCCAATTCTGTGGGATGCTTATCATAAAGCTGGCAAAGTCTTTAATACCTCGCCCTTATACATTCTCTTTCAGACACCTTCTCTCAAATGGGCCTATTATGTGGTTCTGGCAGGGAGCCTCCTTTTCATCTTCTTCGAAGGAAAAAGAAAACAACGGAGCATTCCTGTGATAGATCCGCCACAGAATCATTCCGTACAGTTTGCAGCAACTCTTGCCGATTTATACCTGGAGCAACAGGATTATAAAAGTATTGCAGACAAAAGCATGAGCTTCTTTTACAGGTTTTTGCAACAGAAAACCGATAGTACCAGAGACGCTGATATCATTAATCGGATAAGTGCACGATGGGACATTCCGAAGCTGGAAATAAATAGCCTGTTTACGTTTATGAATGACCTTCAACAGAAGGAGCATATTACGGAACGGGAACTAAAAGACCTCCATAAAAAAATCAATAAATTTAAAAAACGCATCAATGGAAAACACACAACCTGAGGCAGACCCTGCTTCCAATAATCGGATTCCCCTGAAAGATCTTCAAGATAAAGTTCAGCAGTTAAAAAATCAGATATCGCAAGTGGTAGTGGGACAGGAAGATTTTCTTGACCTATTAATCATTGCCCTGCTGTCAAATGGCCATGTCCTGATTGAAGGGGTCCCAGGAGTAGCAAAAACACTTACTGCCAAATTGTTCTCAAAATCCTTGAAGACCCGGTTCAGCCGCATACAGTTTACTCCCGATCTGATGCCCAGTGATGTTCTGGGAACTTCTGTATTCAACAAAGGCAATACAAATTTTGAATTCCGACCTGGCCCTATTTTTTCCAATATCGTTCTGATTGATGAAATCAACCGGGCCCCGGCCAAAACACAGGCTGCCTTGTTTGAAGTTATGGAGGAAAGGCAGGTGACT
>JAJUIC010000012.1 GCA_029265595.1 Flavobacteriaceae bacterium | reverse complement strand
ATAAAGTAGCAATAATAATCCACTGCATTTTTTGCCTTTCTGAAATAAAAAAAGCACGCCCATCGACGTGCTCCATAATACTATTTTGAGTTAAATTTTTTAAATCACCCCCAATTCTTTACCCACCTTGGTAAAGGCTGCGATGGCCTTATCCAGGTGCTCTTTCTCGTGAGCTGCAGACAGTTGCACCCGAATACGGGCCTTTCCTCTGGGAACCACGGGAAAGAAAAACCCAATAACGTATATACCTTCTTCCAGCAGGCGATCTGCCATTACCTGGGATAATTTAGCGTCGTACAACATCACAGGTACTATAGCCGACTCCCCATCAATAATATCAAATCCTGCCGCTTTGATTCCCTTTTTAAAATAGGCTGTGTTATCGCGAAGCTTGTTGCGCAGGTGATCATCCTTGGAAATCAGGTCCAGGACTTTGATGGAAGCTCCTACAATGGCTGGAGCAAGAGAGTTGGAAAACAGATACGGTCGGGAGCGCTGTCGGAGCATGGCAATGATTTCCTTTTTACCGGTGGTATACCCACCCATAGCTCCCCCCAGAGCCTTTCCTAAAGTTCCGGTGATAATATCAATTCTACCCAAAACACCTTTTTCCTCAAGAGTCCCGATGCCGCTTTCTCCGATAAAACCGGTAGCATGGGCCTCATCAATCATCACCAGAGCATCATATTTCTCTGCCAGATCACAGATTTGGTCCAGAGGCGCCAACAGCCCGTCCATTGAAAAAACACCGTCGGTCACCACGATTTTGAATCGAGCCCCATCTTCATTGGCTTGTTTAAGCTGTTTCTCCAGATCTTCCATATCATTGTTCTGGTAGCGATAGCGGGCTGCCTTACTCAGGCGCACTCCGTCAATGATGGAAGCGTGATTAAGAGAATCCGAGATAATAGCGTCTTCCTTTGTAAAAAGCGGCTCAAAAACACCCCCATTCGCATCAAAAGCCGCAGCGTATAAGATGGTGTCTTCCGTACCATAGAAATCGGCTATTTTTTGCTCCAACTTCTTGTGGATATCCTGTGTTCCGCAAATGAACCGAACACTGCTCATCCCAAATCCGTGCGAATCCAGGGTATCCTTTGCAGCCTGAATGACCTCCGGATGAGAAGATAGTCCCAAATAGTTATTGGCACAGAAGTTAATAACTTCCTGACCTCCTTCAATGGTGATCTCGGCTCCCTGCGCAGAGGTGATAACACGCTCTTCTTTATAAAGGCCTTCCTCTTTAATTTTCTGCAATTCTGCTTTTAAATGGTCTTTTATTGCTCCGTACATGGTTGTTTTTTTACAAAGTTACACTTCTTTTTAAATACGCAGGACCTGCACCGTGTCATTGAGATAGACCAGTAAACGATCTTTGACTTCATATCCCATTTCCTCAAGCACTTGTGCATATACCTTAATCTGAGTCTGATGTTCCGGCCGCTCCTCCCCGGTTTTGTAATCCACCAGACTGACCAGATTTTCTTCAAAACATATCCGATCCGGGCGTAAAAGCGTACCGTCCCGGGATATAATATCCTTTTCGGTGAAATTCACAGTCTTCCCTTCATACAGTCTTTTCAGCTGAGGATGATCCACCACCTCCCTCAGAACATTGGCAATTTCTTTTCGTTGGTCATAAGTCAGCAAGCCTTCCACTATGGCCTCCTCCAAAACTGCCTCAATATCATCCTGAGTATCGACACGGGCAAAGAGTTCATGAACCAGACGCCCGCGTTCCAAAGCCCTTTCCTGACGGGAATCCCACAGCATTCCCGAACGGGTAATTATAGATACGCCACCCGCTTGAGTTGGGGAACTGAAGAACCGCTGTGGCACCTGAACATCCTGTTTTTCCACCTGCTTTACCTGATAGGAAGTAGTACTGCCAAACTCATAGATGGTTTGATCCTCTCTCCAAATTCCCGCATCCTGAAGATAACTACTTAATAGCTGTGCATAATTCTTTGGTTCCTGATCCTTTTTGGGTGTATCCATTTTAGTGATGACATACAGTTCCTGGACCGGCCTGGTAAGGGCAACATACAGTACATTAAGTGCATCCAGCTGACTTTGCCCGCATAGGATGTTATACAAGTCAGCCGGCAAGGAACCCCAACTTGTCATTTTTTTACTGGCCCGGATATGGCCCACGGGTATATCCTGATTTAGAGGCTCCGGCAAGGGAAGCCAAAGACTCTCTCGGGAGACGTCTCCGATCTTGCTATGAGCAAATGGATAAATGACAATTTCAAATTCCAATCCCTTGGCCTTGTGTATGGTCATTATTTCCACGGCATCGGGATTTTCGGGAGCCGAGATACTCAACTTATCCTTTTTGCGCTCCCACAGTTCCAGAAAAGAGAAAATCCCCATATTGGTCTGGGTGGTTTCATAAACGAAATCCAGGAAAAACTGCAGGTATGCATCAGATCCTTCTATGAGATTAAAGCACCGGATAACGGTCTCTACCGCTTCATAAAGCGTAGAAACTGTCAGATCTTCCAGATTAAGCTTATATCCGAAAGTCTGAAGACTATTTAGAAATTGCTGATCATTTAACTCCAGACGATCCCGTATAAATTCATGACTTTCCGCCAGATTCAGTTGGTGGTCCGCTAAATATTGCAGAATTTCCCACTTCACCTGCTTAACACTGCCATCCAGGGCAAATCGGAGTACCGATAGTACAAACTGTACCCGGGGGGATCCACTAAGCAATAAACTTTCCTGGGAAATTACCGGTACCCCGTGCTCACTCAGATGGGTGGCAACAAGCACACCCTCCTTCAGGGTTCGGGTTAAAATGCAGACTTCTCCCAGGGAAATGTTTCTGTCTTGAATACTTCGGATGGTCTTTAAAACCTTCTCAACATAAAGCTTATTGATTTCCTCCTCCTGATCTGCCTGTAGCAGTTCAATTTTTACATATCCGCCACCAGGACTTTTGGGCTGCTGCCTACTGGTTTCTTCAAATAATGTGCGGTGTTCCTGATCCTGGAAATAACGGGAAGAAAATGTAAAGAATTGGTTATTAAATTCCACCACCTCTCGGGTACTACGGAAATTGACGGGTAATTGCACTACCTTTTTATCCTCGACGCTAAAGGGATTGTAGTCCGTGCAGAGCTGCATGAACTGCTCCGCCTTTCCGCCTCTCCAGCGGTAAATGGATTGTTTGGCATCTCCGACTATGGTGAGACTATTGGCCTCGGGATCTGGTTCTGACGACAAGGCATGGTCAATCAGCGGAATCAGATTTTTCCACTGCAGTTCAGAGGTGTCCTGAAATTCATCAATAAAATAATGCCGGTAACGCTCCCCGAGTCTTTCGTAGATGAAGGGTGCCGGTTGATCTCTTATGGTGGCTGCAATTTGGGCATTAAACTCGGAAATAAGCACAATGTTTCGACTGCGCTTGATAAGCTCGATTTCATTTTGAATCGCACTAAGCAGGGAAAGGGGAACCAGGTTTTTCTGAACAGCTTCCATGAACTGTATTTGCAGTAAAGCCTCCTTAACCCCAGAAAAAAGCGACCAAATCTGAGGTTGCAACTGATCCATAACCTGCTGCTTAGATGCAGGAACTTTCTTGGGATACAAAGGCTGGTCCTCTAATTTGGATTGCCAGACTTTATCAAAATCACTATCGGGCTGTCCCCTGAGTATCTTATGGAAGAATTTTGGACAATATCCCCCGGAAAAATCACTGTCTTCCACAGCATGAGCTTCCAGAAGGGAAAAGAAACTTTCGGCAGCCTCAGTAGCTTGCCCTTTTAGCTTTGCTATCTCCTTCTTCAGGGTGTGGTCCAGCCGCTGGAAATCACTAAGCTCTTTATCTTTTAATAATTCCAGAAATGGTTGATTGGTTTCTCTGGTAAGCAGTTCTGCAATCTCCAATAAATCCCTGCTGACGTCCCAGCTTTTATCCTCGTCAGTCTTGCCCAATGAAAAGCTCACCAGAATCTGCGTCAGTTCCGGATCGGTTCCTGCCCTAGCTACCAGTTGGTCCACAGCTTCCTGTAGCACTTCGGTGGTATTGAGCTCTACCTCGAAATTCAGAGGCAAATCCAGATCTTTAGCAAAGGTCCGAAGTACCCTATGCGTGAATCCATCAATGGTCGAGACCTCGAAAGCTGCATAGTTATGTATTAAACTTTTCAGGATCCTCGCGGCCCGTTCTCTTATTTCCCCGGATGTCAGCCCTAGTTCCTTCTGAACCATCTCGAACATCGGTCGATTTTTCTCCGGACATTGGGGACATGCAAATCCCGCAAGGTTCTCCACAATGCGGGATTTCATTTCCGCCACTGCTTTGTTGGTAAAAGTTACGGCAAGGATATGATTGTATGGTTCGCGGTGTTTACTGGAGAGCAGCAGCAACATATATTCCTTTACCAGGGTGAAGGTTTTACCTGACCCGGCCGAGGCGTTGTATATTCGAAAAGAATTGCTTATATTCAAAACAGAAAATTTGATCCCAAAGTACGCAAATCTCCCTGAGGACAAAAGAGAATAATACTAGAAATCACGTGATGCACACCTGTTATTTAAGGTTTTAATAACATCCAAAAATTTTTAGTAAATTTGGGAATTCATAACTTTGTTTTTCACACAATTTAGTAACACTTAAAATATATAAACTATGGCATTTGAGCTACCGAAACTACCATATGCATCTGATGCACTCGAACCGCATATTGATGCGAGAACAATGGAAATTCACCACGGAAAACACCACGCTGGATATACTTCAAAATTAAACGATGCTATTAAAGGCACTGACAATGAAGGAAAATCCATCGAGGATATTCTGAAAAACCTGGATATGGAGAACAAAGCTGTTCGAAATAACGGAGGTGGTTATTACAACCACAACCTGTTCTGGGAGGTGTTGGGACCAAACGGTGGTGGAAAACCAAGCGGAGACCTGGCTAAAGCCATCGATGATGCTTACGGTTCCTTTGAGGAGTTCAAAGAAAAATTTTCACAAGCCGCTGCCACTCAATTCGGTTCCGGATGGGCTTGGCTATGTGTGCATAAAGGCGGGAAAGTAGAAGTTTGCTCTACTCCTAACCAGGACAACCCCCTTATGCCCAATGTAGGATGTGGAGGAACTCCTATTTTAGGTCTGGATGTATGGGAGCACGCATACTACCTGAAGTACCAGAACAAGCGTCCAGAATATATTGATGCATTCTTTAATGTGATCAACTGGGACGAGGTATCCCGTCGATACGATGCGAATAAATAAGTAAAGCCTTCATAAGCTACTTCAAGAGCTGCCTTACCCGGCGGCTCTTTTTGTTCACCTCCCTTTCAACTGCAGGCCTTTTACCGCTACAGGCTAAAGGGAGCATCCAGCTCCAGGTCCTTTAGGACAAGTTGGGTGTCAACCCGTCCGTTCCATGCATTTTCTTCTATGGTAAAGGCCACCTTCAATGGCTGTACCCCTTGCAGCAATTCACATTTATGGCCCAGCCCAAATCCGATGGCATCAATAGAGACTCTTGAGTTTAACTGCTTTAACCTGCACTTCAAATGATTTTGATCTTTTCCCACGCACCGGGCGGATCCCATATCCCTCACCTGGGTTGCCATAAATACCGGTTTTGGATTGCCTGGTCCGAAGGGCTCGAACTGATGTAGAATCCGTCGCAGTTTAGGAGTAATTTCATGAAGCTGCACCGTACCGTCGATTGCCAGGGTAGGTGCCAAGGAGCTTTTATCGATGGAGGCTGCGACTACTTCTTCAAATCGGTTTTTGAACGCTTCCAGTTGTGATTCCACAATGGTCAGACCCGCAGCATATTTATGCCCTCCAAACTGTTCAATAAACTGGCTGCAGGCTTCCAATGCATCATATACATCAAATCCCGCCACGGACCGTGCAGAGGCTGCCAATCGGTCTCCGCTCCTGGTAAAAACCAGGGTAGGCCTGTAATACGTTTCCGTTAGCCGGGAAGCCACAATCCCTATGACTCCTTTATGCCAGTCTTCTTTATACACTACCGTTGTAAATCGCTCCTGCTCCCCTGCCGCCTCTATTAAAGCCAATGCTTCCTCAGTAATGGAGCGGTCTGCATCCCGACGCTCGGCATTGTGTTGTTCAATGGTGGTGGCCATTTGCCGGGCCCGCTCTTCATCTGTCTCCATCAGGAGTTCCACAGCATGAAGCCCGTGTTTCATTCGACCTGCTGCATTGATTCTGGGAGCAATTAGAAAAGATACGTCCGTAAGGCTCAGTTCTTTTTTTGGATTGACCTGCTGAACCAGCGCTCTTATTCCCGGCCTGGGATTGCTATTGAGAATTTTCAGACCAAAATGAGCCAGCACCCGATTCTCTCCGGTCACCGGCACAATATCAGCCCCGATGGCCGTAGCTACCAAATCCAGGTAGGGCACCAGATCCTGAAAAGCACCTTTGCGCGTTTCATGAAGCGCCTGAATTAGTTTAAACCCCACTCCGCAACCGCAGAGTTCTTTATAAGGGTAAGCACAATCTTCCTGCTTGGGATCTAACACCGCAACTGCATCCGGAATCTGCATCCCCGGCCGGTGGTGATCGCATATAATGAAATCTATCCCTTTCTCCCTGGCATACCCAACCTGTTCCACCGCCTTAATTCCGCAATCCAGCGCGATAATTAGAGTAATGTCATTGTCCGCGGCAAAATCAATTCCCTGCCTGGACACCCCGTAGCCTTCTTTATAGCGATCCGGAATGTAGGTGGCAACCTGAGAATAGAAAGTGCGCAGATAGGAAGCCATCAAAGCCACACTGGTGGTTCCATCCACATCGTAATCTCCGTAGACCAGGATATTCTCGCCAGCTTCTACTGCCCTTAGAATGCGGGCAACCGCCGATTGCATATCTTTCATTAAATACGGGTCATGAAGCTGATGGAAGGACGGTCGAAAGAATGCCCTGGCCTCTTCAAAGCTTGTCACCCCACGCTGCGCCAGCAGACTGGCTATAGGGCGGCTTACATTCAGGACCGCTCGCAGGTGATCAACAGTATCTAAATCGGGTTCCGGCTTTATAATCCAGCGCATGGAGCATCTTAAAATTAGGGTAAAGGCCTTGTGAGAAATTGGTGGCAAAGATACAAAATCACCTTTGTTTGCTGCCGCCCACCACAATAACTATTTCCCCTTTTGGCGGATGCTCCTGATAATGTGCCAGGACCTCCCCTGCAGACCCGCGAATGGTCTCTTCATGAATTTTGGTAAGCTCCCGTGACACGGATACTGGCCGATCCTCACCGAAAAACTCCACCAGCTGGGTCAGGGTTTTAAGAAGTTTATGAGGCGACTCGTAAAGGACAATGGTCCTGGTTTCCTGAGAAAGCAGCTGCAACCTGGTTTGTCTTCCTTTCTTTACTGGAAGAAAGCCTTCAAACACAAAGCGGTCATTGGGAAGACCACTGTTGACCAGAGCCGGAACAAAAGCGGTGGCACCCGGAAGACTCTCTACCTGCAGGCCCTCTTCCACGCAGGCACGTACCAGTAAAAACCCAGGGTCACTGATCGCCGGAGTACCTGCATCACTTACCAGGGCAAGGGTACTTCCACTGCGGATTTCCTGCACCAGGCCTGGCAGCGCCCTGTGCTCGTTGTGCATGTGGTGGCTTTTCATGGGCGTGGAGATTTGATAGTGCTTCAAAAGCTTTGAAGTGGTACGAGTGTCTTCCGCCAAAATCAGATCTGCTTCCCGCAGTACTTCCACTGCCCGAAAGGTCATATCGCCCAGGTTACCAATAGGTGTTGGTACCACAATCAGTTTACCCATTCATGTATTTTTTGATTTTAACCAGGGCCTGTCACAAAACGGCGGCCCCTTACAGAGCTATGAGACAGATTTAATCAAATCGGTTATCGATGATGTTTAAAAACCTGGTTTCATAAAGCTCCTTGCCCTCCCAATTATTGTAGTCCGGCTTGACCATATTTTCAATGAAGCTTAGCGCCTCCTCTCGGGATTTGTGGGTGTTCAGCTGCGAAAGCACTCTGTTGTAGTCCGAGGTGCTGCCTCCAAACAAATGTTTTACAAAAGCGTGTCGGTCATTCAGGCCGATGTGGATGCCTGATTTCAGACGGTCATTCACACTTTTTGGTTTATCCGGGTTCCTGGGCTGTGATTCCACCGGTTCGAACAGGGGCAGGCGGTCATAGTGAACACCAAAGTCCTGTTCGGTTTCTTTATCCTGTTTCTTTTGAGGCTTCTTCGAGCCTGCCTGTTCCTGCCGTTTCCAGGGATTCTCTTCCGGCTCGATCTTTGGAAAAATGGAGTTCAGCATCTGGTCGATCTGGTCACTCTCGGGCGGCATCTGAGCCACTATATCCTTTATTTTCTCTGTATTGGGCTCGGTAATGGCCTCCTGTTCCCGATATTCAGTACCGTCCGGGGTATAATGTTCACTGGAATCCTCGGGATGAGAAGCTGGAACTTCTACAGGCTCAGTAGGTGCAGTAGCAATGGGCCCCTCCTTCTCAGTGGCGGTAAGGGACGGCTGAGTATCATCTTCACCCCCCTTCAATCTTTGCAGGCCTTGCTGAGTGAACTCCATTACAGTCAGCTTCTCATAAATCTTCTGAGCCTGCTTTTTTAACTGGTTCACAGGAACATCCCGGCTCTCTGCTGTCTCTATAATTGTTTTAGCTAAAGCGATCAGTTCTTGTTGCAATTCCTTTTTCATAACTTTCCTCCTTCCGCCTCAAATGCGGATGTATTTTTAGTAATTTTGTTTAATCATTATCCGAAGCGAAGTTCGCCATTTCGTCTTGAAAAATACAAAATGTTTCTCGAAAATACAGTAAATTCTAAAGAGCAATTTGGGTGGATCGAAGTCATCTGTGGGTCGATGTTCTCAGGAAAAACAGAAGAACTCATCCGCAGGCTCCGACGTGCCCAGTTTGCAAAACAACGGGTAGAGATTTTCAAACCGGCCATTGACAGCAGGTATGACGAGGCTATGGTAGTTTCTCATGATGCCAATGAAATTCGTTCGACCCCTGTTCCTGCAGCTGCTCAAATACGGATTCTGGCAGACAATTGTGATGTGGTCGGAATCGACGAGGCACAATTTTTCGATGATGAGATAGTCTCGGTATGTAATGATCTGGCCAATAAAGGCACCAGGGTAATTGTGGCGGGCCTCGATATGGATTACAAAGGAAACCCATTTGGGCCGATGCCCAACCTGATGGCTACGGCAGAATATGTCACCAAAGTTCATGCTGTCTGTACCCGAACGGGAAACCTGGCGCAATTTAGCTATCGAAAGGCCCCTGGGGAAGATTTGGTTTTACTTGGAGAGACTGCAGAATACGAGCCGCTGAGCAGAGCGGCTTATTACAAGGCCCGACAGGAAGAAAAAACACGTCGGGCGGAAATTAAAGACGCCACAAAATCGGATCAATCTCAATAACATCCATGCCCACCGCTCAGGAAACCATCCTCGAAATCAGCTTGAGTGCCTTGGAGCACAACTACCGTCATCTAAGGTCGCGACTGGATAAGCAGGTGAAATTTATGGCTGTGGTCAAGGCCAGTGCCTATGGAAGTGATGTTATCAGTCTTGCCCGCAAACTTTCAGATCTGGGGGCGGACTACCTGGCGGTGGCCTATACCTGTGAAGGGGTTCAACTTCGAAAGGCAGGTATAGACACCCCAATCATGGTGTTCCATCCGCAATCCACCCATTATCACAAGCTTATCGAATTTTCCCTCGAACCCAACCTCTATAGCAGCTATAACCTCAAAGCTTTTATGGAGACTGCCCAAAATGAAGGGCTCAGGGAATACCCGGTCCATATAAAGATGAACACCGGTATGAACCGCCTTGGCTTTTCCCTGGATCAGGTGGATTCCATTGTGCAGCTTTTTAATCAGTCTAAGGAGCTTAAAATAGCTTCTGTCTTTTCCCACCTTGCAGCCAGTGAGGATTGGAGAGAACGAGAATTTACCCTGGAGCAGATTCATCTGTTTCACAAAATCGGAATAAAGTTTATCCAGGGATTGCCCTACCGTCCCCTCTTCCACATTCTCAATACTTCCGGAATTTTTAACTATCCGGAGGCAATGTTTGATATGGTTCGCAGCGGGATTGGGTTGCAGGGATACGGTAATGATCCCACCCGCGATATAAACCTCAGGCCCATAGCCACCCTCAAAACAATCATTTCACAGATTCATGAGCTTGACACCGGAGCTTCGGTAGGATACAACAGGGCCTTCAAGGCCAGCAGACCCACCAGAACCGCCACGCTTCCCATTGGGTATGCAGATGGAATCGGCAGAGAGTACGGCAACCAGAAAGCAGGTGTCTTCATTCATGGAAAGTACGCCCCCATCATCGGAAATATTTGTATGGATATGTTAATGGTAGATATTACTGAAATTCCCTGTAAGGAAGGAGATGAGGTGGTAATCATCGGCGAGCCCCAGCCGGCCAGTAAACTTGCAGCAAAGGTCAATACCATATCTTACGAATTACTGACGCAAATTGCCTCCAGGGTCACAAGAATCATCATTGACTGATCCAACCAATCAACTTTTTCACTATCTTGTCCTAGCTAACTAAAAATTGTGAAAAAATGGGGTTCTTTCAAGACTTTAAGAAGTTCATGATGAAAGGGGATATCATTGCCCTTTCCACGGCAGTTGTGATGGGAACTGCCTTCAATAGTATTGTCTCCTCTGTAGTAGACAATCTTCTGATGCCCATTATTGGAATCATAACCGCCGGAGCAGATTTCTCTCAGCAGTTTATAGCCCTGGATGGAGGATCTTATGCCACCCTCCAGGAGGCACAGGAGCAGGAAGCGGCCGTACTGACCTATGGTAATGTCATTCAGGCTATCATCTATTTTGTAATTGTGTCCTTTTTTATTTTCCTTGTACTGCGGGCCTATGAACGTACCAAGAAGAAGAAAGAAGCGGCTCCAGCCCCACCCAAGGGTCCAACTCAGGAGGAACTTCTGATTCAGATCCGGGATGAACTAAGAAAGCAAAACAACTAATCATACGCGCGTTCACCGCTGCACTTTTGTTTCACCCTTAAACCACCCACATCGGGTGGTTCTTTTTTGGCAGCAGAAAACGACCTCAGGAAAACACCAGAATAAGGACCGAAAACTTCCCTTAGGCCCGGTTTTTGTCACTTGTGCACCTTATATTTGTTTTTAAACTCAAACAAAAGACTAAAGCTGTCCCTTAATATGGACCGCTTTCGTCCATAATTTACGATTACCCTATGAAAGTAGCATTAGTTGGTGCAACCGGGATGGTGGGGCAGGTCATGCTCCAGGTACTTGAAGAAAGAAATTTTCCCCTGACAAAACTGCTCCTGGTAGCTTCAGAGCGATCCGTGGGCAAAAAAATTCCTTATAAAGAAAAAGAAGTTGAGGTCATCTCGATGGAGGAGGCCCTGAACCACAAACCTAAATACGCCTTCTTTTCAGCAGGCGGAGATACTTCTTTAGAATGGGCCCCAAAGTTTGCGGCTATGGGAACCGTTGTCATCGACAATTCCTCTGCATGGAGAATGGATCCCACTAAGAAACTCGTGGTACCTGAGATTAATGCCAAAAGCATTGAACCTGAAGACCGCATTATTGCCAATCCGAATTGCTCCACCATCCAACTGGTCATGGCGCTGGCACCACTACACAAGAAATTCAAGGTGAAACGCGTAGTGGTCTCTACCTATCAGTCTATTACCGGTACCGGGGTGAAAGCGGTCGAACAGCTGGAGAATGAATACGAGGGTAAAAAAGGAGATATGGTTTATCCTTATCCTATCCATCGCAACGCACTTCCTCATTGCGATGTGTTTGAGGAAAACGGGTATACCAAGGAAGAGATGAAACTCATCCGGGAGACCAAAAAAATTCTTAGTGATGACTCCATTGCTGTAACGGCCACTGCGGTCCGCATACCCGTGGTGGGTGGCCATAGTGAGTCGGTCAATGTCCAGTTTGAAAACGACTTTGATCTGCAGAGTGTTCGCCGGGAACTGCACAATTTTCCAGGCATACAGCTTCAGGACAACCCTGATGTAAATCTCTATCCCATGCCGATCTACGCGGAGGGGAAAAATGAAGTTTTTGTGGGGCGCCTTCGAAAAGATGACTCCCAGCCCAACACGCTTAACATGTGGATTGTGGCGGACAACCTGCGAAAGGGAGCAGCTACCAATGCCATTCAGATTGCGGAATATCTTCTTAAGAAAGAAGATCTGGAGAAAAACTGGAAGAAAATATTGTAGTTCCGCTACCGCTGGAGCTCGACAAGAATTTTTAGCTTATTTTTACCGGTACGAAAACACTCAATAAATTATGAAAAAAACATTAATGGGAATTTGCGCTGCAGGATTTTTGGCATCCTGTGGAAGCAATGTTTCTGAAAACACCAGTGCCTTGACATATCCTGAGACCAAAAAAGTTGATACCGTAACGGATTATTTTGGCACCCAAATCAAAGACCCTTACCGTTGGCTGGAAGATGACCGAAGCCAGGAAACAGAAGCCTGGGTTAAAGCTCAGAATGAAGTTACCTTCGGATACCTGGAGGAAATTCCATTCCGAAATGAATTAAAAGACAGACTTACAGAGCTCTGGAACTATGAAAAAATTGGTTCTCCCTGGAAAGAAGGAAATTATATCTATTTCTCCAAAAATGACGGTTTGCAGGATCAGTACGTGGTTTATCGCAAAGAAAGTGAAGACAGTGAGGAAGAAGTATTCCTCGATCCCAACAAGTTCAGTGAAGACGGAACCACCTCTTTGGCGGGCATGAGCTTCTCCGAGGATGGAAAAACCCTGGCCTATGCTATTTCTGAGGGAGGAAGCGACTGGAGAAAGATTATCGTGATGGACGCGGAAAGCCGCGAAATCCTGGAGGATACACTGGTAGACATTAAGTTCAGCGGTATCTCCTGGAGAGGAAATGAAGGTTTCTACTACTCCAGCTACGACAAGCCCCAGGGGAGTGAACTATCGGCAAAGACCGATCAGCACAAACTCTATTACCACAAACTTGGCACGCCTCAGAGCCAGGACGAGCTGATTTTTGGTGGTACTGAGGATCAAAAACACCGTTATGTCGGTGGAAGCGTAACAGAAGACAACCGCTACCTGTTGATCTCGGCGCGAAATGCCACATCCGGAGGAAAGTTGTTCTTAAAAGACCTTACCAAACCCAATGCAGAACTTGTTACCGTAATCGGAAATGAGGACAGTGACAGCTATGTCATTGAAAATGTAGGCAGTAAATTGTACATCTCCACCAACCTTGATGCGCCTAACGGAAGAATTGTAACGGTGGATGCCAGCAACCCGAGCCCGGAAAACTGGGTGGATTTCATTCCTGAAACAGAGCATGTTTTAAGCCCCTCTACCGGTGGCGGGTATTTCTTTGCCCGTTATATGCAGGATGCCGTTTCCGTCGTGAAGCAGTACGATTATCAGGGGAACTTTGTTCGGGACGTAGAGCTGCCCGGCGTAGGTTCCGCAGGAGGATTTGGAACTAAGAAGGACGAGGACGTACTGTACTATTCCTTTACAAATTATGTCACTCCTACCAGTATCTACAAATACAACATAGAAGAGGGCACCTCTGAACTTTATAACAAACCGGCCATTGCTTTCAATCCGGAGGATTATCAGAGTGAGCAGGTGTTCTATACCTCCAAAGACGGTACCAGAGTTCCGATGATTATTACTTATAAGAAAGGTCTGGAGCGCGATGGCAGCAATCCAACCATCCTTTACGGATATGGTGGATTCAACATCAGCCTTACGCCTTCCTTTAGTGTTTCTAATGCTGTTTGGATGGAACAAGGTGGTATTTATGCGGTTCCCAACCTTCGCGGAGGAGGTGAATATGGGAAAGAGTGGCATGATGCGGGAATCAAGATGAAAAAACAGAATGTTTTTGATGACTTTATAGCAGCTGCTCAATACCTGATTGATGAAGGCTATACCTCTTCAGAAAAACTGGCCATCAGGGGAGGTTCCAATGGAGGACTTCTGGTGGGTGCTGTGATGACGCAGCAGCCAGACCTGATACAGGTTGCCTTACCTGCAGTAGGAGTGCTGGACATGTTGAGATACCACACCTTCACAGCCGGAGCCGGATGGGCCTATGACTACGGTACGGCTGATGACAACAAGGAGATGTTCGAGTACCTCCTGGGCTATTCGCCTGTACACAACGTAAAAGAAGGAGTGGAATATCCAGCCACCCTGATAACCACCGGAGATCACGATGACCGTGTGGTACCGGCACACTCCTTTAAGTTTGCAGCTGAGCTGCAGGATAAGCAGGCCGGAGACAACCCCGTTCTCATCAGAATAGAGACCAATGCGGGGCACGGTGCGGGAACCCCGGTGAGCAAAACCATCGAGCAGACTGCGGATATCTTTGGCTTCACCCTTTATAACATGGGATATGAAGTGTTGCCGGAGAAAACCACCGACAATATTAAAGGATAGGAATTACTGTAGAGTTAAAGAAATCCTCACTTTTAGTGGGGATTTTTTTTACCCTACATTTGCGTAAAAGCCCGCCGCATGCTTGAAGTACAGAATATAAGTTTTTCCTACACCGATTCAATTACTCTGGACAACCTCAGCTTTCGGGTAGATCCCGGCGAGCACATTTCGGTCATTGGGGCCAGTGGATGCGGGAAAAGCACTTTATTACAGGCGATCTACGGGTTGCACCATGTAGAGGGAACGATTTACTGGAAGGGAAAGCAGCTTCTGGGGCCGAACTTTAATCTGGTCCCCGGAGAAGATTTTATAAAGTACCTGGCACAGGACTTCGACCTGATGCCTCCACTTTCGGTTGCCGACAATATCGGAAAGTACCTCTCCAATATGTATCCGGTGCGCAAAAGGAAGCGGATAAAGGAGCTGTTGGAGCTGGTGGAAATGCAGGAGCTGGCGGATGTCAAAGCCCGAAATCTCAGCGGTGGACAGCAACAACGGGTCGCCCTGGCAAGAGTGCTTGCCAATGAACCGGAACTTCTTTTGTTGGATGAACCTTTCAGCCATATTGATCACTTCAGGAAAAACAACCTCCGAAGAAGATTGTTTGCACACCTGAAAAAAGAAAAGATCACCTGCATGGTAGCCACCCATGACAGTACCGATGCCTTGTCTTTTGCTGACCGAACCTTCGTGATGGATCAGGGCCGTATCATAGCCATGGACTCCCCAAAAGCTTTATATGAGCAGCCACCCCAGAGCTATGTGGCGTCCCTTTTTGGGGAAGTCAACGTGCTGCCTCGCAGATGGTTTGATTTTAAAATCCCTTTGGAGAAAGAGGTGATTCTGTATCCTCATGAATTGGATATTTCAGGATCCAAAGGTATTGAAGCGGTAGTACAGCGGTCTTATTACAAAGGCCACACCTACCTGGTAGAACTCCGGTGTGAGGATCAGCAGGTGTTTGTAGAAAATGCCGAAGGAGTATCTCCCAATACCCGTGTTTATTTATCTTTACGCACGGAGCAAACACTAGCTTTACGCCGGTAAGATCAAAAGCTATTTCTATGTATTTTTCTTTCTGGGAAACCGATACCTGGTTTAAAAACGTTGATTATACCATCATTGGCAGCGGAATCGTGGGCCTGAATTGCGCCTGGAACCTCAAAAAACGCTTTCCACAGGCCAAGGTCCTCATCCTGGAAAGAGGAATGCTGCCTCACGGAGCCAGCACCCGCAATGGGGGCTTTGCTACTTTTGGTAGCCTCTCCGAAATTATTGCCGATTTGGGGAACCATACTCCACAGGAGGTGGTCGCTTTGGTGCGAAAAAGACGGGAAGGCTTGTCTCTTTTACGAAAGAATCTAGGGGATAAAACAATTGATTACCGCCAATATGGAGGAACCGAACTTTTTGTTCCAGGGCAGGAAGCCCTTCTGGAAAAGTGCCGGGAGAATCGGGAACAGGTCAATGAATTGCTGTTTCCGATTTTCGGAGCCCCTGCCTTTTTGGAGGCCAAAAACAAGGATGGATTTCAAAACATTCTTCCCACGCTGTTTCACACGCCCTTCGAGGGACAAATCCACACCGGCAAAATGATGTCCGCCCTGCTACAGAAAGTGTTGGGCACAGGGGTGAAAATTCTGAACCAGGTAAGGGTCTCCAAGTATGAAGAAACTCCTACCGCAGTACATATTGAAACGGATACATTCGAACTTACCACCTCCCGGCTTATCATTGCCACCAATGGGTTTTCCGCTCAGCTGAACATTCCCCAGGTTAAACCCGCCCGGTCACAAATTTTGGTAACCGAGCCTATTAAAAACCTTCACCTCAAGGGAGCTTTTCATCTGGATGAAGGTTTCTATTACTTCCGAAACATAGGGAACCGCCTGCTGTTGGGAGGCGGAAGAAACCTGGATATTGCGGGAGAAGAAACGACTTCCATGGAATACACCGATCTGATTCAGAACAACCTGGAGCGCCTGCTGCGCGAGAGTATTCTACCACAAACACCATGGAAAGTAGAACAGCGTTGGAGTGGTATTATGGGAGTGGGAGATCAAAAGAAACCAATTGTAAAGCGACTCTCTGTCCGCGTAAGCTGTGGGGTCCGCCTTGGCGGTATGGGCGTAGCCATCGGAAGTAAGATAGGGCAGGAACTAGCAGAACTGGCAACCGATTAAAAGTTCGGCTCATTTGGAAAAGGGCGAATATAAAACGCCCGGTGTGAATCCCGGGCGTTTTTCTCTTGTTTATTCTTCTTTGACAGGTTCCATTTTAAAACCTTCCATGAATTTGGTGGTGTAATTTCCGGCCACGTAATCCGGATGATCCATTAGCTGGCGATGGAAAGGAATGGTAGTTTTCACTCCTTCAATTACAAACTCGTCCAGTGCCCGTTTCATTTTGTTGATGGCCTCTTCTCTTGTCTGAGCTGTGGTAATCAACTTGGCGATCATCGAGTCGTAATTCGGTGGAATCATATACCCGCTATATACATGGGTGTCGATACGAACTCCATGTCCCCCGGGAGCATGCAGGTTGGTGATCCTTCCTGGTGAGGGCCTGAAGTCATTATAGGGATCCTCCGCATTAATTCGGCACTCAATAGAATGCAGTTGCGGATAGTAGTTTTTCCCAGAGATCGGAATACCGGCAGCCACCAGAATTTGTTCCCGGATCAGATCATAATCAATTACCTGTTCTGTAATGGGGTGTTCCACCTGAATCCGGGTGTTCATCTCCATAAAGTAGAAGTTCCGGTGCTTATCGACCAGGAACTCCACAGTTCCGGCTCCTTCATACTTGATGTGTTCTGCAGCTTTGACGGCAGCTTCACCCATTTGCTTTCTCAATTTATCAGTCATAAATGGAGAAGGCGTTTCTTCCGTCAGCTTTTGATGTCTTCTTTGGATAGAACAATCTCTTTCAGAGAGGTGACAGGCTTTCCCGGAGCTATCCCCTACGACCTGTATTTCAATATGCCTGGGTTCCTCGATGAGCTTTTCCATATACATCCCATCGTTTCCGAATGCAGCCCCGGCTTCCTTTCTAGCAGAATCCCAGTGATTTCGCAGATCCTCTTTTTTCCACACGGCGCGCATCCCTTTTCCTCCACCACCGGCAGTAGCTTTTAGCATCACCGGGTAGCCAATTTCTTCTGCAACCTCCGCGGCTTCTTCATATGAGGTCAGAATGCCTTCCGAACCGGGAATGGTAGGTACTCCGGCTTCTTTCATGGTAGCCTTGGCCGAGGCCTTGTCCCCCATCCGCTCGATCATCTCCGGACTGGCACCAATAAATTTAATATCATGCTCTTCACAAATCTTAGAGAACTTCGCGTTCTCTGCCAGAAAACCATATCCCGGATGAATGGCATCCGCATTGGTAATCTCTGCAGCCGCAATGATATTCGACATTTTCAAATAGGATTCAGAACTTGGCGGAGGGCCGATACACACCGCCTCATCAGCAAATCGCACATGCAGGCTCTCAGCATCAGCAGTAGAATATACCGCTACGGTCTTAATTCCCATTTCCCGACAGGTTCGGATCACGCGCAGTGCAATCTCTCCCCTATTGGCGATCAATATTTTTTTAAACATACCAGATTATTTATTTCAGCCGGAATAAACCCGGGCTGAGGTAGGGTATTCATTAAGATGGATCAACCAGGAACAACGGCTGGTCAAATTCAACCGGTGAGGCATCATCCACTAACACTTTCACGATTTTTCCGGAAACTTCTCCTTCAATCTCGTTGAATAACTTCATCGCTTCAATGACACAAAGCACATCACCTTCTTTGATGCTGTCTCCAACTTCTACAAAGGGCGGTTTGTCAGGTGCAGGTTTGCGGTAGAAGGTCCCGATGATGGGGGATTTTATGGTAATATATTTAGAATCCTCTCCGGAAGCCGTGTTCTGTCCGCTGCTTGCTGGAGCTGCTGGCTGAGGGGCGGGAGAAGGAGCAGGCTGTGCTTGTTGCATTTGAGGTTGTTGCTGCATCCCGGCCATAGGCACTTGTTGTACTATAGTGGTCCGCTCACCCTCATCTGATCCTGTTTTGATGGTAATCTTGACATCTCCCATCTCCAGTTTAACCTCACTGGCTCCGGATTTGGCGACGAATTTGATTAAATTCTGAATTTCTTTTAACTCCATAATATTAGGATGTTTTGTGTTTTACGAATTGTATGCCCATTTAAGGAATATGGAGCCCCAGGTAAAGCCTCCTCCAAATGATGCAAAAATAAGATTATCTCCCTTTTTGAGGTTATTTTCAAAGTCATGCAACAGCAACGGTAAGGTTGCCGAAGTAGTGTTTCCGTAGCGGTGGATATTTTTCAACACCTTCTCATCCGTCACTCCCATCCGTCTGGCGGTGGCGTCTATTATTCGCATATTGGCCTGATGCGGCACCAGCCAGTCAACGTCTTCATTGGTGAGCTTATTGCGAACCATGATGTCAGCGCTGATATCGGCCATATTGGATACAGCAAATTTAAATACTGTCTTTCCATCCTGATACACATAATGTTGCTTATTAGCAACAGTTTCGGCAGATGCAGGAAGTAGCGATCCTCCTGCCTCAATTTTAAGGCACTGGCGCCCGCTGCCGTCACTTCTCAACATTTCATCCTGCAGACCGAGGCCTTCCGTATTGGGTTCAAAAAGAACCGCACCAGCTCCATCACCGAAAATGATGCAGGTGGTGCGGTCTGTATAGTCTATAATGGAAGACATCTTATCCGCTCCGATCAACAATACCTTCTTATACCGTCCTGATTCAATAAAGGCTGCAGCAGTTGACATTCCATAGAGGAAGCTCGAACAGGCAGCCTGCAGGTCATAAGAGAATGCATTGGTCGCACCAATTTCAGTGGCAACATATACTCCAGTGGCCGCAACCGGCAAATCCGGGGTCGCAGTAGCCATGATAACCATATCAATCTCCAAGGGGTCGATTCCTGATTTATCAATCAGATTTTGAGCCGCTTGTATCGCAAGATAAGACGTACCCTTTTCGGCGTCTTTAAGAATTCTTCTTTCTTTAATTCCAGTCCTGGTGGTAATCCACTCGTCATTGGTGTCCACCATGGTCTCTAGAATTTGGTTGGTCAACACATAATCGGGGACATAACCGCCCACAGCTGTAATCGCTGCTGTTGTCTTACTCATAAAAGGAAATTTTATGCCCTGCCAAACCAAAAGCTGCTTACGCACTCCAAATGGTGGAACGCATTAAAACTCAGGTTCACAGCGGTGCAAATTAATGTGTTTTTCGCACTTTTTCAACTTAAAACAAAAAACTCTCACAATGTGAGAGTTCTATTTTCCCTAAAGCTCTTCCTGATTAGGCCTCTACTTCTTCTGTGTTATCAATCAACACCTGACCGCGATAGTAAAGCTTACCTTCATGCCAGTGTGCTCTGTGATATAAATGGGCCTCACCAGTAGTAGGATCCGTTGCAATTTGCGGAACAGATGCTTTATAATGAGTTCTTCTTTTATCTCTTCTGGTCTTAGAGGTTTTTCTCTTAGGATGTGCCATTGCTGCGTTTATTTATCGTTTAATAGATTCTTTAGTTTATTCCATCGAGGATCAATCTCCTCTTGATCATTCTCACCATCCTCCTTGGGACTTAATTCTTCCAGTTTGTCAAGTACATCCGATTGCAGGGTACCGTCCACCACGCCGGGATGAACTCTTTTAAGTGGCACGGCCAATACGCACATCTCATAGATGTACTGCTGGATTTCTACCTGAAATTCCCCATGAGGTAAAATCAACAATTCCTCATCGTCATCGTTGAATTCCTCCCCAAATTTTACCACCAGGTGCAATTCATTTGCGATAGCCTGATCATAAGGTTCATTGGTAACATCACAGTTCACATTTACCGTGCCCGATGCGTTAAATCTAAAGTCCAGCATATTTGGTTTTTTTTCCATCTGAACATTCACCTGGATGCTGGAAGAGATAAACTCATCGTATTCGAAAAGCTCAAAGAACTTGTTGTCAATCGCGTACTCGAACTGGTGATATCCTTGCTTTAAACCGACAAATGGGATGGTATACTCACTATTATTCCTCATTTGATCATCAATTACTACACCTTTCCAGTTCGTAAAGGCGGCTGCAAAGATACAAAAATAATGGAATTCAAAACTTCTTTATAAACAATTTTCTGTTCATATCTTCTTCCCCTGCTTCTTCAGCACATTCTTGGTCAGTTCTTTATATTCTTCCCGATTCCTGAAGATATCCAGAGCCAGATACACCGCTTCCCGAAAGGATCGGAAATCTGCCTTGCCTTTTCCGGCAATAGAATAGGCTGTTCCATGATCGGGAGAGGTTCTGATCCTTGGAAGACCTGCCGTATAATTCACCCCTTCTCCAAAGGAAATTGTTTTAAAGGGAATGAGGCCCTGGTCATGGTAAGCCGCCATTACAGCATCAAAAGCCTTATAGGCTCCTGTTCCAAAGAAGCTATCGGCCGAATAAGGTCCGAGCACTATTTTCCCTTCCTCCCGAATGGCTTCCAGCGTAGGCGTTAAAATTTCCTGGTCCTCCTTTCCTATCACCCCATTATCCCCGCTATGAGGATTAATCCCCAATACCGCTATTTTGGGCTGCTGAACCCGAAAATCCTGAATGAGACTGTGGTGGATGATATCGATTTTCTTTTTTATTAATTCCGGAGTAATGGTGGACGCAACATCTTTGACAGCCACATGATCCGTAAACAAACCAACTTTTAATTCCCTGGTGACCATGAACATCAGGGTTTCCCCTCCAAGTTCCACCCCGAGATAATCTGTATGCCCTGGAAAATTAAATTCCTCGCTCTGAATGTTGTGTTTATTAATAGGAGCCGTGACAAGGACATCCACTTCTGCTATCTTTAAAGCATGAGTCGCCGCTTTAAGCGATTTGAACGCGTACTGCCCGGCTGTCTTTTCTTCCTGACCCAGATTGATCTGAACAGGCTCCTTCCACACGTTCACCACATTGATCTTCCCATCAATGACATCCGTTGGCTTCTCGATTCCGTGAAAATCAACTTTAGATCCGTGGAGTTTTTTAAAGACAGACATGGTTTTGACAGAGGCAAAAATTACAGGAGTACAGATTTCCAGCATCCGCTCATCCTCAAAAGTTCTGAGTATCACTTCACTTCCAATTCCATTCAAATCTCCGATACTGATGCCCAGTCTTATTTTTTCGCCCTGCTTCATAAGCGTCCCTTTTTTTATAAGTAACTTTACTCCCACAAAGATAACTATTCTATAGTACAATGTTTACAGGGATTATTGAGGAAGTAGGGGAAATTGAAGCCATCGAGAGGGATAAGGAAAATCTTCACCTGCATGTGAGGGCTCCGTTTACACCAGAATTAAAAGTGGACCAGAGTGTTGCACATAACGGAGTCTGTTTAACAGTGGTTGCCATAAAAGAGGATGTTTACCAGGTCACCGCTATTAAAGAAACCCTGGAAAAAACCAATCTCGGAGAGCTTCGGCAAGGGGATCTGGTCAATCTGGAGCGCGGGATGCGGCTGGGGGATCGACTGGATGGACATATCGTCCAGGGACATGTGGACCAGACCGCTACCTGCACCGGCATATCGGACCAGCAGGGCAGCACCCTGTTCAGCTTCGAGTTTGATCCAGTCATCGGTAACTTCACCATTGAAAAAGGATCCATAACCGTTAACGGCGTCAGTCTTACGGTGGTGGATTCAGGTAAAAATTCCTTTAGCGTAGCCATCATCCCGTATACGCTCGAAAATACAACTTTCAAACAGCTGCAAGTAGGGAGCAGGGTTAATTTAGAATTTGATGTGATAGGTAAATATGTCGCCCGGCTTCATGAATTAAAACAGGGATAGCAGACGCTATTACCTGAGCAGGCTAGCTAATATAAACTCAAGCGTTCAAAAAGATGGTAAAGTACAGTTTTGTTACCTTTGGGGAAATTGTACTGACACATCATGAATAATAGCCAGCTTAAGGAGCGTTTCGAAGATTTTGCCTGGGAAGTTTACGTTTCTTCTCCCGGAAGAATTAATCTTATAGGGGAACACACGGATTACAACCAGGGATTCGTATTGCCTACAGCCATTGATCAGAAAATCGAATTTGAATTTCGTCGAAATGGCACAAAAGACACCTGTCATATTTATAGTCGGACCTATGAGGCCTTTGCCTCATTCGATCTGAACCAGGTGGTACCCCAACAGGCCTCCTGGGCCAACTACCTTTTGGGAGTAATAGATGAAATCCAAAAGCTCGGAAAAAAGTTCGAAGGCTTCGATTGTATAATCCGCAGCAGTCTTCCCATCGGGGCAGGTATTAGTTCATCTGCTGCCCTGGAATGCGGGTTTGCCAGTGGCATCAATGACCTGTTTGGACTGGGACTCGAGAAAATAGAGATTGTACGACTGTCTCAGGCAGCGGAAAACAATTTTGTGGGATCAAACTGTGGTATCATGGATCAGTACGCTTCGGTCATGAGCAAAAAGGGCCACCTGATCCTTTTGGATTGTCGCAGCCTGGAGGCCGAATACATTCCTGCAGATTTTAAGGATTGTAAAGTACTTCTTCTCAACACCAAAGTGGAACATAACCTGGCAGAAGGCCAGTACAACAAGCGCCGCAAAGAATGCGAAGATGCGGTAAAAACGATTCAGAAGCGGCACCCACAGGTAAAAGCACTTCGCGATGTAAATGTGGAAATGCTGAAGGAATTCAAGGAGCCTTTATCCTCTCAGACCTTTTCCCGGGCAGCTTATGTCATCCAGGAAAATCTCCGGGTACAACAAGCAGCAGAAGCTATTAAGTCCGGTGACCTGAGAAAATTTGGCCACCTGATGTATCAGTCGCACCACGGCCTGCAACACCAATATGAGGTCAGCTGCCCGGAGCTGGATTTTCTGGTGGATTACACCCGGAGCAAAGATTTCATCTACGGAGCACGTATGATGGGTGGAGGTTTTGGAGGTTGTACCATCAACCTAATTGAATCTTCCCGCATTGATGCTTTCGTTAAAGAGGTGTTACCTGCTTATGAAGAAGAATTTGGCATCAAAGGAGAGGCTATCGTGGTTTCCCCCAGTGAAGGAACTCAAATTCAAAGCCGCTAAAAATCAATCTTTTGCTCCTGCATAGGGTTCACTAGTTAAAAAGTTATTTATGAGCACCGACTTCAATCAAATTCCCCATAAACGTTATAATATTCTCACGGGAGAATGGATCCTGGTATCCCCACATCGCACCAAACGGCCCTGGCAGGGTAAAAGGGAAGAGGCCTCTCAAGAACAGCGGCCTACCTACGATCCGGGATGTTACCTTTGTCCGGGCAACTCCCGATCCGGTGGGCAGCAAAATCCGGATTATAAAGAACCTTTCTCCTTTATAAATGATTTCTCGGCCCTTCTGCCGGACAGCCCTATTATGGAGCAGGAAGATGGCCTGCTCAGAGCTGAATCAGAAACCGGGATCTGTAAGGTAGTTTGCTTTTCCCCAGATCATTCCCTGACATTGCCTTTGATGGAAGTAAATGACATCATGAAGGTTGTTCAACTATGGAAAAAAGAATATGCGGATCTGGGGAAGAAGCCAGACATTAATTACGTTCAGATCTTCGAAAACAAAGGCGCCATTATGGGCTGTAGTAATCCACATCCTCACGGCCAAATCTGGTCCCAGCGGTCTATACCTACCGAGGTAGCCAAAAAAACTCAATTCCAGAAGGCCTATTGGGAGCAGCACGGGAAAAGTCTATTAGGAGATTATCTGAAACAAGAACTCGATTTGGGCACTCGTATTTTATTTGAAAACGAGCATTTTGTATCGCTGGTTCCTTATTGGGCAGTCTGGCCTTATGAAGTCATGATCATACCCAAGAAACATCTTCAGCATATTGGGCAACTCAGTTCAGAGGAAGAAGAAGCCTTCGCCCGTATCATCAAGCAGCAAACCATTCAGTACGACAATCTGTTCCAGACATCCTTCCCCTATTCCTCAGGCATTCATCAGGCACCAACCGATGGAGAAGAGCATCGGGAATGGCATTTCCATATGTCCTTTTACCCCCCTTTGCTACGATCAGCCACTGTAAAGAAATTCATGGTCGGCTATGAAATGTTTGCCGGACCTCAGCGCGATATCACAGCTGAACAGGCAGCAGCGACCCTGAGACAACTACCTACCGCGCACTACGCTCGTCCCTAATTCTTTTGTGGTTATCCCTCGAGTGACAGGAGACATAAAATAACAAGCACAGCCTTTGACAGGTTTGTGCTTGTTATTTTTACAGGATCAGTTTTTGACCGCTCTTACCAGAAGATGGCATATAGAGCAGCAGTGATAACCAGAATCCCGAATGCTCCGATGTTAAAGGCCGGACTGGTTTTGAACAGTGACCGGGTGATAACAATGGACTTCTCATGGTTCTTGCCTTTACCTTCAATAAGACTAATGACAACCATAAACAACATCGTCAAAATCCAGGTTATCATCATTTGATGCATAAAGGGAAGTTCCACAAATAGACTGCTGTCACTCCATCCATTCGGCGCCACTTTGAAATAAAAAGCAATGGGAATGGAAATTAGAACCCCCCAGATGGCAGCACTGTTGGTCGTCTTTCGCCAGAAGAGCCCCAGAATGAATACTGCCAAAATACCCGGACTCACCACCCCGGTATACTCCTGGATATACTGGAATACCTGCCCCAGATCAGCAAGCTGTGGCGCAAGAAGAACGGCAATAACCAAAGCAAGGGCTGCAGTAAGCCTTCCTACCCGTACCAAACCTTTTTCAGAATCCTTTCGCTGGAAGTAAGGTTTGTAAATATCCATGGTGAAAATTGTAGCGGTGGAGTTCAGCATGGAAGCAATGGAGGAAACAATGGCGGCAGCAAGCGCGGCCAACACCAATCCTTTAAATCCTGTCGGAATGAACTCCCGGATCAACCATGGAGTGGCATTATCATTGATTACCCGACCGCTTTGTGAGAAAAAGGTGGGATCGGTATATTCGGGGCCAAGAACTCCTTCAGGGCTGGTATTCAGAACAAAGGCAATAATCCCCGGAACGACCACAATTAGAGGAAGGAGTAGTTTAAGGTAACCGGCCATGATAATCCCTTTTTGGGATTCTCTCAAACTCTTGGCGGCAAGGGTTCGCTGAATGATATACTGATTAAAGCCCCAGTAATAAAGATTGGCCACCCACATTCCACCAATAAGAACAGCTATTCCAGGTAAGTCCCACCAGGCATCCTGGCCGTTGGGAGTGAAAATCTCCCCTTTTTCCAGAATCATGGAGAACTTCTTTGGAACCGCCTCGTAGACGTTCACCATGCCGTTTATGATATTGCCGTTATCGGAAACCTCCACCAGGCCATAGTAGGTCATCACCAGCCCTCCAAATACCAGTAACACTACCTGCAAGACATCGGTCCATGCCACCGCAGAAAGCCCCCCGTACAAAGAATAAGCTGCTGCAAACAGGGCCAGACCGAGCATGGAGTACATAAACAGCGATCCATCCCCGGTTCCCATTATAGCATCCAGAGCGGTAGCTCCGAGGTACAGGACGGAAGTCAGATTCACAAAAACAAAAAGAGCAATCCAAAATACTGCCAGGATCGTTTTGAGGTTGGTACTGTACCGAACTTCCACAAACTCCGGAATCGTATACAATTTCTTTTCAATAAAAATGGGTAGGAAATATTTACCCACCACTATTAGAGTAATAGCGGCCATCCACTCATAAGAGGCGATGGCCAGCCCAATGGCAAAACCCGAACCTGACATTCCGATGAATTGTTCTGCCGAAATATTGGCTGCAATAAGGGAGGCTCCGATCGCCCACCAGGGAAGAGATTTTCCAGCCAGAAAGTAATCTTCAGAGGTACCTCCTTTATTTCTCGAAACCCATAATCCTATTCCAATTATTAACAGAGCATAGGCAGCAAAAATAATCTGATCGAGTAATGCGAATTCCATATTTCAGCGAAGTAATTTGGCGGTTAGTTACTTAAAATTTCGTAAATATAGGAATTATTAGCTTCGGGAAAAGGCATCCGGGTTTGAATTCACCTACGGCCAAGGAAGAATATTTAATCCAACCCTTTAAAAAGGAAAACCGGTTTCCCCGGGTGTTGCAATGGTTCTGATAGCGGTTAAGATTCGGAAGCGATGAGATCATTCCGAAGTTTGGAAAAGACTTTTAGGGATAACTGAAAAACGGGACTCATAATAAAGGTAAACAAGAAGGTCGCCACAAACACGGGACCCCCTAATAAAAAACCAATCAGAAGCACGCCGCACTCCACTAAAATCCGGGCTTTGCTGATGGACCACCCTGTACGCTCTGACATGGAGAGCATAAAGCCGTCCCTGGGTCCGGCACCAACTCCGCCTGACACGTATAAACCTCCTCCTGTACCTATTACCAGGATTCCAATCAAAAGATAGACATAATCAAGCCAGGTATAGGTAGGGGAAGGAAGAAAATCCAACCAAAGAAAGAAATCCATAAATGGTCCGATCAGTAATGCATTAAGGAAAGTACCAAGGTTGACATATTTCCGGCTCACGACCAGGGAAATTCCGATTAGTATAAAACCAATGATTACGCTCCATGTTCCTATGGAAAAACCGAATCGGTCGAAAAGTGCGATGTTTAGCACATCCCATGGATGAAGGCCGACGTGTTTCACTTTGACAGTTATAGCCACACCTAATCCAAAACACACCAAACCTAAAAAGAAGAATATATATCGAATAACCCAGCTTCGAAAACGGGTATTTTTAATTTGAATCATCATGTAATCTGAAAAATCAGCAAGTTACGAAGTACCAAACAAACCATAAAGGGGGTTTTTGGAAATTAAGTCTTCATCGATGCCCAGAAGTGATTCCTCTGCTTCATAGAAATATTGGAAAACAGCGAATTTGTAAAATATAAAAAATCTTTTGTAGGTTTGCATTAACACCAACGAAAGAGTGGGGTCTTTTGAATATTTCCTTTATCCCACTGCCGCTGGTGCAGATGCTGGTCCGAAGACACTTCGGCTACACCCGAGAGGGATTAACCACTTAGAGTGGCTAAGAAAGGCGTACTTTGACATCGAGATTATCCTTATGTAGCTGATCTATTCTAGCACAAACCCTTGTAAACTATCCCACCCACGGCAGAGCCGATGAGTTGGGCTTTAAACCTGAATAGATATGCTCTATAGAGCAACACATCGTATTCGATTCTTCAACGTGGTTTACAACACGTCCAAGGGAAGCTATATTGAGCGATGCATT
>JAJUIC010000064.1 GCA_029265595.1 Flavobacteriaceae bacterium | reverse complement strand
TATCATTCAATAAAAACGAAGATTTCAATAAATTACAACTTTCTGATCTGAGAAAAAGGCTTGCACAGGTTCATCTGGGGGGAGGTGAAAAAAGAATCGCCAAACACCGTGAAAAAGGGAAAATGACCGCCCGGGAGCGGATTGATGGATTATTGGATACTCCTGAAAAAGCCATTGAAATAGGTGCATTTGCCGGGGACGGCATGTACAGGGAACACGGCGGCTGCCCGAGTGGCGGAGTGGTGGTGAAAATGGGAAAGGTATCTGGCAAACTTTGTATCATAGTAGCCAATGATGCCACGGTTAAAGCCGGAGCTTGGTTTCCTATTACAGCCAAAAAAAACCTGCGGGCTCAGGAAATTGCCATGGAAAACCGCATTCCTATTATTTACCTGGTAGACTCTGCAGGGGTCTATCTTCCCATGCAAGATGAAATTTTTCCCGATAAGGAACATTTCGGTCGGATTTTCCGCAACAACGCCATCATGAGCAGCATGGGAATTACCCAGATTGCTGCCATAATGGGAAGTTGTGTTGCAGGGGGAGCTTATCTTCCCATAATGAGTGACGAAGCCCTGATTGTAGATAAAACTGGTAGTATTTTTTTAGCGGGAAGCTACCTGGTCAAGGCTGCCATTGGAGAGAATATCGACAATGAAACTTTGGGTGGCGCCACCACACACAGCGAAATAAGTGGGGTCACCGATTATAAAGTGAAAGATGATGCGACTGCCTTAAAGACCATTCGAGAGATCGTCGACAAAATAGGAGATTTTGATCAGGCCGGATTTAATCGCAAACCTGCCGTAAAACCGGCTAAATCTCCGGAAGAAATATATGGCATACTGCCTCGTAGCCGTCAGGACCAATATGATATGCGCGAAATTATCGAGCGCTTGGTGGATAACTCTGAATTCTCCGAATACAAGGCCGGATATGGAAAAACCATTCTAACGGGATATGCACGAATTGATGGTTGGGCAGTCGGAATCGTGGCCAATCAGCGAAAAATTGTCAAAACCAAGAATAAAGAAATGCAGGTAGGGGGCGTCATTTATTCCGATTCTGCCGACAAGGCGACCCGGTTTATCGCCAACTGCAACCAAAAGAAAATACCATTGGTTTTTCTTCAGGATGTCACCGGATTTATGGTAGGCAGTAAAAGTGAACATGGTGGTATCATTAAAGATGGCGCCAAGATGGTCAATGCTGTGAGCAATAGCGTGGTGCCGAAATTCACAATAATCATCGGTAATTCTTATGGAGCGGGTAATTATGCCATGTGTGGTAAAGCCTATGATCCCCGCCTGATAGTAGCATGGCCCAGCGCCCGTCTGGCCGTAATGGGAGGCACGCAGGCTGCCCAGGTCCTTGCGCAAATTGAGAAGGCGGCTCTTGAGAAGAAAGGGGAAAAGGTAAATGCTAAAAAAGAGCAAGAACTCCTGGAACGGGTTAAATCCAAATATGACGAGCAAACCTCGCCTTATTATGCGGCTGCAAGGTTGTGGACCGATGCCGTCATCAACCCGTTGGATACTCGAAAATGGATTTCCACAGGAATAGAAGCTGCCAATCATGCTCCTATCACAAAAGATTTTAATCTGGGGGTAATTCAGACCTAAAACCTGGCATAGAATTGTAAACGACCTTACGTTAAAATTGCCCATCTTAAATACTGACCTCATGAACAAAATCATCACCCTCTTTATTTTTGGAATTCTACTCTTTAGCCAAAGTGTCACTTTGGTTCATGCTCAGGTACTGTCAAACAGAGATACTTACTCAGAAGCCGACAGCCTAAGGGGATCGTTGCGACCTGAGCGGGCATATAATGTTCTGAAATACCACTTACAGGTTAAATTGGTACCTGAGGACCGGTTTATTTCCGGCTTTAACCGGATCGTTTTTGAGACGGAGCAACAGCTTCCCGTGATGCAGGTAGACCTCTTTGAAAACATGAGGGTAGATTCCATTGTCCATGAGGGAAAACATCTTGAATATACCCGCAGGCATAATGCCGTATTTATTGACTTCCCCGAAGCCCTAAAAAAGTCAGTGGTGGATTCCATTACCTTCCATTATTCTGGTCATCCCCATGTTGCTCGAAATGCACCGTGGGATGGTGGTTTTGTTTTTGAAAAGGATGAAGATGGCAACCACTGGATCGCTGTGGCCGTTCAGGGAACCGGTGCAAGTCTGTGGTACCCCAACAAAGATCATCAAAGTGACGAGCCGGAGGAGGTCCTGATTGAAGCTGCCGTTCCAAATGGACTAATGAACGTTTCCAATGGACGCTTCGTGGGAAAAAAGGATTTAGGAGATGGATACACGCGCTGGTCCTGGCAAGTCTCCTACCCCATTAATAACTACAACATCGTTCTGAACATTGGTAACTATGCTCATTTTAGTGACAAGTACAAGAACCTGGACCTGGATTATTACGTCCTACCCTACAACCTGGAGAAGGCTAAAAAACAGTTTGAAGAAGTTCATCTTATGATGGATTGCTTCTACCAGAAATTTGGAGAATATCCTTTTGTAGAGGATGGCTTCAAGCTGGTAGAAGTACCCTATCTGGGGATGGAACATCAGAGCGCCGTAGCCTATGGGAATAAATACATGGAAGGGTATCTGGGTCGGGATCTCAGTGGAACGGGACATGGACTGGGATGGGATTATATCATTATTCATGAATCCGGCCATGAATGGTTCGGGAACAGCATCACCACCCGGGACATCGCAGATATGTGGGTACATGAAGGGTTTACTTCCTATTCAGAAGCCGTTTATGTGGAGTGCCGCTGGGGGAAACAAAGTGGCCTGGAATATGTAAACGGGCTGCGCCGGGGGATCCGAAACGAACGACCCATTATTGGTGATTATGGAGTAAATACAGAGGGTTCAGGAGATATGTATTCAAAAGGAGCCAATCTTCTCAATACCATCCGAAGTATTTACAACAACGACTCTCTGTGGTGGAAAACCCTAAAAGAATATACAGAGACTTATAAACATCAGATCATTACCACCCGTCATACAGAACAATTTTTTGATGCTGCGGTGCAGGTAGATCTTCAACCTGTTTTTGACCAGTACTTAAGACACGCTGCCCTGCCGGAACTGCAACTAAAAGAAGAAAAAGGAACCATCCAATTTCGCTGGAAGGCAGATGTCCCCGACTTCAAAATGCCGGTCGACGTCTTCATTGAAGGCCAGGAACAACGCTTGTGGGCCACTTCTGAGTGGCAGTCTTTAGAGGGTGTGGATGCCCTTTCCCAGCTGGAGGTGAATGAGGAAGAATTTTATATACAGACCCGGATTATGGATTAAGGGAAGGGAGGTGACGCCCACCGCATAGCAAAGCCACTATCTTTTTAAACACATATCAGGATATCTGGCTTTTTAAGGTATTTATCCGATGGATTTTTCCATTGGGCGTCTCCTCGAATTTTTCGACCATATATATCTTCTTGGGAACTTCATAGGGCTCCAAACGATTTTCCTTCCGGATTTCCTCCTCGAGATTCCGAAGCGCCTCCTCAGAAAAGGGACTTTCCACCATTAAAACTAACATTTCTCCCAATGCATCATCCGGTATGGCACCGACAAAAAACCGATGCGCAATGACATTGGATAACTTATACTCGATTTCTTCCGGATAAAGCTTAACGCCACCTGAATTAATAACATTATCTATCCGACCTTTCCACAAAAAGGTTTTTTTACCCAGAATCTCCACCACATCATTGGTCACTATTTCCTCCTCAGAAACCCTTGGAGCCTGTATCACCAGGCACTGCCGTTCGTCAGTGGCAATCTTTATTTTCGGAAGTACTTTAAATGGAACAGGGTCAGTTTGGGCTTTTTCATCATTAATTCTCCTTGCCGCGACATGGGTAATAGTCTCGGTCATCCCGTAGGTTTCATACACTTCAGTTCGGATACCCTGGACCAGCTTTTTTAGATTATTTGAAACCGCTCCTCCTCCAACAATGAGCTTTTGAACCAGATGCAGTCGGCTGAGGGAGTTATCCAACTGGAAGGGAGTCATGGCACTGAAGTCGTACCGTTTAAACACCTGGTCCAGAGGATTTGCTTTGGGGGGAACAACATCCAGGTGCCAGCCCAGTACCATGGCGCGCACCAACATCATTTTCCCTGCGATGTATTTGGCAGGTAAGCATAACAAGGCTGTGGTCTGTTGCGGCAAATCGAAAAACTTTCCTGTAGAAATTGCCGAATGGATCATGTGGTCCTTCCGCAGCCGAATTCTTTTGGGTTTCCCGGTGGATCCGGAGGTCTGCACATAAACATAATCCTTTTCACTCAGCCAATCCAGTAAAAAATTTCCGATTTCACCCTCGTATGGTTCTCCCTCCTTAATATAACTATATGCCACTGCAGCCAAGGCTTCATTATCAAGATGCACCTGGTTCAGCTTGAAGTCCGGATGGGTCTCTGGCAGTCTGAAAGTTTCACTCATACAAAACTGATTTAAGGCGTGGTTATCAAAACAAGGAATCAAAGTAAATCCTCCCTGTTCTGTGCCAAACACCTAAAGTTATCAAAAATGTTTGAGAATAAACACACCCTACTGAAAATAAAACCGTCACCCCCGCAATTTCAGCAAGTTCTTCCCTCCAAAAATCCCGAAGGAAAGCGCAGGGAAACCTTCAATTTTTCATTAGGTTTACGCTTCTGGCTGCTCGAGAACCACAGGTTCTTCCATCGGTGGCGGATCAACTTTTCCAAAAAGTTTTTCACGCCAGTTGGTCCATTTGTACCTGCGGGCCATGATAAATAAAATAGCAGGAAAGAAAATCAGTACCTGGGCCAGCACTTCTAAGGTCGACACAGTAGGGTCCGAAACATCTTTGAATAGGGAGTGCCCCTGAAAAGCGGTCCAGTCCGCTGTCAGCATCAGGGAAGCCACAATATTATTTCCGGCATGATAGCCCAGAGCCAATTCCATACCTTCATCCATCAAGGTCATGATTCCTAACACGAACCCGTTTCCGATATAAATGAGCATCACAATTTCTCCCATTTTCCCCACTTCCGGGTTCCCCAGGTGAAGCAGACCAAAAATCAAGGAGGTCACAATCAGCGGGAACCAGCGATTCCGAGCGAGAACCCCAAGCCCCTGCATGAGGTAGCCTCGGAACAGGTACTCCTCAAATGCAATTTGCAAAGGGACCATTACCACTGTAATAACCAATAAAATGAGAAATGGTATCGCCTGAAAATTCCATATATAATCTTCGGGACTCACCAGGTACCCTACTGCAAAAAACAAAATATTCACTATGGCAATCAGGGCAAATCCGAAAGTAAACCTCCCCCAATCCATCTTTTTTCGAGAGGTTGTCGCTTCCAATATAGGTTGCCGGTGGACAAATCGTATCACAAATAACAATCCAACCAAACCAACTGCAAACGAGAGTAGCAGGAGGAACATCGTCAAGTTTGGTTCAAGGACCTGGTAGAGGGTATCGGCTGAGACATACATGGGATCAATATCCCCCCAGATCAGAATAGCAGCGGTAAGGGGAATCTGGCCTATAACCACGGCAATTATGGTAATTATAATACCGATGACGTAACGCCACCATTGATGTTGAGCTTTAAAGGCTTGTTGTATAAACATGTATTTTATAAATTAAATTTCCACGCTCCGGTGGGATGATAATGCAGTTTTCCATTTGCTACCTCAAGGGGAGCTTTAATATTATTGGTGTACAAACTTCCAGTACCTAGACCCTGCGGCATTTTCGGCTCCAACCCATAGGTAAACTGGGCAATGGCATTCAGCCCTACATTACTTTCCAAAGCACTGGTCATCCACCACCCAATCTGCAAATCATCCGCCAGCCGTAACCATTCCTGAGTCCCTGTGTAACCCCCAATGAGGCTTGGCTTGAAAATGATATACTGCGGTCTGATAGTAAGTAGCAATTTTTCCTTTAACGTTACATCCGTCACTCCAATGAGTTCTTCATCCAGGGCAATGGGCAAAGGGGTTTTTTCACATAAGCGTGCCATTTCCTCGGGTTGTCCCTGCCTTATGGGCTGCTCTATGGAATGCAAGGAAAATTCACTGAGCTGATTTAACTTATCCAAAGCTTCCGATGGACCAAAGGCTCCATTGGCATCAACCCGGATTTCAATGTCCCGGGCGGAGAACTCTGACCTGATAAAACGAAGCAATTCCAGTTCAGTATCAAAATCAATGGCTCCTATTTTTAATTTTATACAAGTAAATCCCGAGGCAATTTTTTCAATAATTTGCTCTTTCATATACTCCCTGGAGCCCATCCAGACCAGACCGTTTATTGGAATGGCATCAAAACCTGCTGTAAAGTCGGATGGAGTTAAGATAAAGGGATGGGCGGCCTCTAAGGATTTGAAGGCCATTTCCACTCCGAACTGAATGCTAGGGAAATCCCGTAGCTCCTCCCAGATTTGCTCGGGACCCGCATCAATATTTTGGCAGACCCATTCCAGTTTCGCCTGGTAATCCGGCCGGTCATCGTAACTTAGAGTGCGCAGAATACCACATTCACCGATCCCCGTTTTACCCTGGTGCTCGATAATTATAAACCAGGTCTCTTTTTCAGTAAGAACGCCCCGGGAAGTTCCACTGGGGCGTTTAAAATTCAACAAATACTTTTGATAACGTGCTTTCAATATGGTACTATGTTTTTAGCCACAACTCATTAAAGCTCAAGGCTTTCCCCTATCCCCAGGAGCATAAGGTCCTTGCCCTTCTCATAGAACTTTCGTTTGGCCTCTTCATGATCAATTTCAATATAACCAAAGGTGTCGTAGTGACAACCCAAAACTTTGTCACACTCCACAAAATCACTGGCAAGAATCGCATCATCTACTCCCATAGTGAAGTTATCGCCAATGGGAAGAATGGCCAGATCCAGCTTGGTCTGCATGGGGATGAGCTTCATATCCATGGTAAGGCCAGTATCTCCTGCAATATAAATATTCTTATGAGCGCCTTCGATTACAAAACCTCCGGGCTGTCCACCATAGGTACCATCAGCAAATGAACTGGTATGAACAGCTGCAACATACTTTAGACGCCCAAAGTCAAAGGTAGCGGCTCCTCCATGATTAAGCGGATGTACTTCCAGCCCTTTTTCCTCGTAGTAATTGGCGATTTCATAGTTACTGATGATGACAGCTCCTGTTTTCTTGGCCAGAGTTCCTGCATCAAGGGTATGATCCTGATGTGCATGCGTCAGTAGTATGTAATCCGCCTCTATATCATCCAGGTTGACCTTATTTTTAGTCTGTTCGTTGCCGGTAATGAAAGGATCTACCACCAAATTAATTCCCTCAATTTGAATGGCAAAGGTACTGTGTCCGTAATGGGTTATGATCATAATCCTGTTTTTTTGCGGTTTGGTTAAAGATAGAAAATATCGAAGAATTCAGAAACCAGATCTTCGAAAAGCAATCAAGCCGCTACTGCCGGTCCTTGCAAGCGCTAAACCACCTGCCCCACCGTAAAAAGAACTGCCATCAGAAACGTACTGATCGCCAGGACTTTTAGCTGTGGGTCGAGGCGCTCCGGATTCTTATTCTCCATGACCGTTTTAAGGTGACGTAGCAAAGGAAGGAACGCAAACCAGTACAGGATATCATCAAGGCCCTGGTAAGTCAGCGCGGTATAAATTACCATAAAGAAAATGGCCGATAACAACAGAAAATAATGGTAGTGCTTGGCCCTTTCCGGCCCCAGTTTTACAACCAGGGTATATTTTTTTGCTCGTTCATCCGAAATCCGGTCCCGCATGTTGTTCAGATTCAGCACTCCCGCACTCAGGACCCCTATGGCGCTGGCAGGTAATAGTACTTTCCAATCCCAATCCAGCGCATATAAAAAATAGCATCCGTAAACTCCTACTATCCCGAAGAAAATAAAGACAAAAACATCTCCCAGACCGCGATAACCGTACGCGCGCTCGCCTATGGTGTACTTGATGGCCGCCATAATAGCTGCTGCTCCAAGCAGGACAAATAACACAATATACAGGAGGTTCTCCCCGCCGAAGGCCGCATAAATCAGCATCAGAGCAAAGAAGGCGGTGGCCACAGTGGTGATAATCATCCCATAATACATTTCTTCCCGGGTAATAAGACCACTTTGGAGGGCTCTTTCCGGACCGACGCGTTCGTCATTATCCGTACCCTTGACAAAATCCCCGTAGTCATTTGCGAAATTTGAAAGCACCTGAAGGCCCAGGGTGGTGGCAAGAGCCAGACTGAATATTACCAGGTTGAAATACCCCTGATGGACTGCTATTCCTGTACCTACCAGTATTCCAGAGACCGAAAGTGGCAGCGTCCGCAGCCGCGCTGCACTTACCCATGTCTTGAATTTTGTCATTTTATCGCATCACTTTTACGAGTAACTCTTTCAGAAGGTCCCCCTGAGAAACGTTGGCCGCATCGACTCCTTTACTTTTTAAATCTGTCTCACGCAGGAGTGAAACGATTTGACTTACTTTTTTCATGGGATAATTTCGGGCTGCAGCCGCATAATCTTTAACAAAGAAAGGCGCAATTTTCAAAACAGAAGCCGCCTGTGACCGATCTTTGAGTCCATGATACTGCAGCAGCTTGGAAAAGAAGGAGTACAACAGGGAAATGGTAAGCACCATCGGATTATCCTTCGGATTTTGGGCAAAATAAGTAATAATCCGGTGCGCTTTCACTTCATCCCTTTTTCCTATGGCATCCTGAAGTTCAAAATTATTGTAGTCCTTGCTAATTCCGATATTCTCTTCTATCAGTTCGGGAGTAATAGTAGTACCCTCCGGGCTAATCAGTCGCAGTTTTTGAAGCTCGTTATCAATTTTGCTCAGATCCGTCCCCAGAAACTCTACCAGCATGTGAACTGCTTTGTGATCGATCGTATAATTATGCTGCCTCAAATTATCAATAATCCAACCTCCGACCTTGTTCTCATACAAACGTTTACTCTCCAAAACCACTCCTGAGGACTTCAGCGTCTTATAAAGTTTTCGACCTTTATGAATTGTTTTATACTTATAACAAAGGACCAGCACAGTGGTAGGCTGAGGCTGAAGGGCATAATTTAAAAGATTATCGATGGTGCGGGATAATTCCTGAGCCTCTTTTACGATAATGACCTGGCGCTCCGCCATCATCGGAAATCGCTTGGCGTGGCTCTCAATATCATCTATGGACACGTCCCGGCCATAGAGTACCACTTGATTGAATCCTTTTTCCTCTGGAGTCAGTGCGTGCTCCTCAATAAAATCCGCCACTTTATCAATATAATAGGGTTCTTCCCCCATGAGGAAATAAATGGGTTTATAAATCCCATTCCTTAAATCAGCCAGAATTTTATTCGCTTCATCCATGACAGATGTTCGGTGTAAAGAAAATCTTTTTATTTTTGGGAAGATGCAAAAATTGAATTTCCCCTCGTATTCGTTTCGGTTCAAAAATAGCGAAAATAAAGTAGCCGTTTTTGATTCCCTTAGGAAAAAGTTTGTGCTTCTCAGCCCGGAAGAATGGGTACGGCAACACGTTATTCAGTATCTCCTGAGGGAGAAGGGTCATCCTCAGTCACTTCTGAGCGCTGAAAAGCAGATCAAGGTTAATGGCCTTACCAAGCGCTATGACGTCCTCACTTTTAATCCCGATGGAAGCATCCACCTTGTGGTGGAATGCAAAGGACCCTCTATCCCCATTACACAGGAAACATTTGACCAGATTGCCCGCTACAACCTGACCCTGAGAGCCCAATACTTAATGGTTACCAATGGCCTTCGTCATTACTTCTGTCAACTGGATTACATCAATGAAACCTACCACTTCCTGCCGGAGCTCCCTAATTGGAAATCGCCTCAGTAGCCTTTCCGGGGTGGCCCTACACAATTCCGCATAAATTCGTTTCTTTGCTGGGGTGAAAATCGCAGTAGTCATATTGAACTGGAATGGCCGGTCTTTATTGGAGAAGTTCCTACCTTCCGTAGTGGAACATTCCAGCCAGGCCCGGATATATGTTGCGGACAACGCATCTGAAGATGATTCGGTGAGCTATGTGAAACAAAACTTTCCAACAGTCAGGATCATTCAGAACCCGGTTAACGGCGGCTACGCCCAGGGCTACAACCTGGCCCTGGCGCAACTGGATGAGGACCTCCTCATCCTTCTGAACAGTGACGTAAAGGTCACACCGAACTGGCTCTCTTCCATTCCCAGGTTTTTTGAGCGGTATCCCACACTTGCTGCTGCTCAACCTAAAATTCTGGATTACAACCATCCGGAGCGATTTGAATACGCGGGAGCTGCCGGGGGATATATTGACCGGCTGGGATACCCATTTTGCCGTGGTCGAATATTCTCTACTTTAGAGAAAGATGAAGGCCAGTATGATCAACCCGTGCCAATTTTCTGGGCAAGTGGCGCCTGTCTGATGATCCGAAATAAGGTTTTTAAAGAGGTCGGAGGTTTTGATGAAGACTATTTTGCACATCAGGAAGAAATTGACTTGTGCTGGAGGCTTTTTAATAAAGGATATGAGGTATGGGCTCTTCCCCAGTCTGTAGTTTATCATTTAGGTGGAGGAACTTTAGATCATCAACACCCCAGAAAAACTTTTTTCAACTTTCGCAACAGCCTGTTTTCCCTGGTCAAGAACGTACCCGGAGCTCAGGTGATATTATTGATTTTCAGCAGATTAATACTTGACGGAATCGCAGGAATCATGTTTGTCTTCCAGGG
>JAJUIC010000155.1 GCA_029265595.1 Flavobacteriaceae bacterium | reverse complement strand
TGGAACTGGATTACGATACTCCGGTCACAGATCATTGCGGAAGTTGTACGGCCTGTATCGACGCCTGTCCGACCCAGGCTATTGTGGAACCCTATCAGGTCGATGGCAGTAAATGTATATCTTATTTTACCATTGAACTAAAAGATGAACTTCCCACCGAAATGAAAGGGAAATTTGAGGACTGGATGTTTGGGTGTGACATCTGTCAGGATGTGTGCCCCTGGAACCGATTTTCGCAGCCACACCAGGAACCGCTCTTTCAGCCACATCCGGATTTGTTGTCAATGTCCCGCAAGGACTGGCAGGAGATTACAGAAGAGACCTTCCGCAAGGTTTTTAAAAAATCTGCGGTCAAGCGCACCAAGTACAAAGGACTGACCCGAAATATTGCCTTTCTCGCCCAGGATGATTAACGCCTCGCCGACATCGAGGGAAGTTTTGAGGTACTGGTTAACTCAGATCTGATTGTTTTCAGGCTTGCGCAAAGAAAATAGATGAGAAGCTTCTTCACCGATGAGAAAGGCTCCAGTTGGGATCCCACAGAAAGTTTTGTGTCTGTAAAATTCTTTCGGTCCATGGCGAACCTTCCATCAGGTTGCGCAGAATGCTTACCTTTGTAGGCTCCTGAATAAATTTAGGAAGAATATGAGCAATCAAAGAAAAAGACGAGAAGCCCTGGTATATCATGCCAAGCCTCAGCCCGGGAAAATTAAGGTGGTGCCAGCTAAAAAATATTCCACCCAAAGAGATTTATCCCTGGCCTATTCCCCCGGAGTTGCGGAACCTTGTCGGGAAATTTATAAAGATAAAGACAACGTATACAAGTACACGACCAAAGGTAATTTGGTGGCCGTCATTACCAATGGAACCGCTGTGTTGGGACTCGGAGATATCGGTCCCGAAGCCTCCAAGCCCGTAATGGAAGGAAAGGGTCTGTTATTTAAGATTTTTTCCGATATCGATGTATTTGATATCGAAGTGGATACCAAAGATGTAGATACCTTCGTTCAAACCGTGAAAGCCATAGCTCCCACCTTCGGGGGCATTAACCTGGAGGATATCGCCGCTCCGGAAGCATTCGAAATAGAGCGACGACTGAAAGAGGAGCTGGATATCCCGGTCATGCATGATGACCAACATGGAACGGCCATTATCTCGGCAGCAGCCTTGATTAATGCCCTGGAACTGGCTGGAAAGAAAATCGGGAAGGTGAAAGTCGTCATTTCAGGTGCCGGGTCTGCAGCTATGGCATGTGCCCAATTATACCTGGCCCTGGGCGTGCAGCCAAAAAACATGGTCATGTTCGATGTGAAGGGAGTTTTGCATCAGGACCGGAATGACCTTTCAGATTTACAGCGGCAGTTCGCGGTAAAGAAGAGATACGATTCTCTGGCAGATGCCATGAATGGGGCAGATGTATTTCTAGGACTCTCAGTGGGGAATATTGTCACACCCGAGATGCTCAAGTCCATGGCAAAGAACCCTATTGTGTTTGCCATGGCCAATCCGGATCCAGAAATCAATTATGATCTGGCCCGTAGTACCCGCAAAGATATTATCATGGCCACAGGTCGTAGTGATCATCCCAATCAGGTGAATAATGTCCTGGGGTTCCCTTTTATTTTTAGGGGAGCTTTGGACGTCCGTGCCACCAAGATCAACGAAGAGATGAAAATGGCGGCTGTTCATGCCCTGGCGAATCTTGCCCGGGAAGCAGTGCCCGAACAGGTCAATATTGCATACGGAGAAACACGCCTGAATTTTGGTAGGGATTATATAATTCCCAAGCCTTTCGACCCGCGATTAATCTCCGTTGTTCCTCCGGCGGTTGCCAAAGCAGCCATGGAGTCAGGAGTGGCGCGTTCGCCGATTCAGGATTGGGAGCGTTACCAGGAGGAGCTGCTCGAGCGTATGGGGAATGATAACAAGATTACCCGACTGCTGATGAGCCGGGCTAAAATGAATCCCAAGCGCATTGTGTATGCAGAGGCCGATCATCTGGATGTTCTCAAAGCCGCTCAAATTGTACACGACGAAGGGATCGGGCTGCCCATTCTTCTGGGAAGAAAGGATGTTATCCGCGAACTCATGGATGAGATCGATTTTCATGCAGAGGATGTGGCCATCATCGATACCAAATCGGATGAAGAGGAGGAAAGGCGCAAACGGTATGCTCAGGTATTCTGGAAAGACAGACACCGAAAAGGTGTCACTCTTTATGACGCAGAATTGTTAATGAGACAGCGCAATTATTTTGCGGCTATGATGGTCAATGAAGGGGATGCCGATGTATTGCTCTCGGGCTATTCTCGGGCGTATCCTTCCGTTTTAAAACCCCTGCTGGAACTCATAGGAAAAGCGCCGGGAGTTTCCCGCGTAGCTGCTACCAACCTGATGAATACCTCCAGAGGCCCGATATTTATCAGTGATACGGCCGTAAATGTGGATCCCAGCGCAAAAGAACTGGCTAAGATTGCGCAGCTCACCGCCAATACGGTCAAACTATTTGGTCTGGAGCCTGTAATAGCCATGTTATCCTATTCCAATTTCGGTTCTTCCCGAAACGAACGGGCTACGAAAGTCAAAGAGGCGGTGGCTTATCTTCACCGATTCTATCCGGAGATGATCGTGGATGGAGAGATGCAAACGGACTTCGCACTGAATAAAGAACTTCTTCAAAAGAAATTTCCTTTTTCCAAGATTGCCGGGAAAAAAGTCAATACCCTGGTTTTTCCCAGTTTGAATTCCGGGAACAGCACCTATAAACTCATCAAGGAACTTAATCAGGCAGAGTCGGTGGGTCCCATTCTTATGGGAATGAACAAGCCAGTGCATGTGTTGCAGTTGGGATCCAGTGTAGAGGAGATGGTTAACATGTCTGCCATGGCAGTGGTAGACGCTCAGGAAAGAGAACGAAAAGAACAAGCGAAACGGTAAATTGGAAAGCCTTTACCGGTAGGTCCTGGGCTTATAGAACTTAAAACAACCCTTCACCCATTTAGAAGGGTTTTTTATTTTTGAAGAGAAAAAGAAGGGATTACAACCCATATTTGTGATCGCTGACCCCAGGGTAGTATGGGAAAGATAGCTTGGTTGTCGATCTATTTTACCGTCTTTTTAATTTTCTTACATTTGGTAAAACACATTCATAATGATTCATCATCTTAAGGGCCGGTTGGTTGAAAAGAATCCTACAGATATTGTCGTGGATTGCAATGGAATAGGGTATAGGGTACATATTTCCCTCCATACCTTTGCTCAGCTACCGGAGTCCGAACTGGTTTTTATTTATACCCATCTTCAGATTAAGGAAGATGCCCACACTTTATATGGATTTATCGACAAGACAGAGCGGGAGGTATTCCGGCAGCTTATTTCAGTCTCCGGGGTGGGAGCCAGCACCGCCCGGACGATGCTCTCTTCTTTGGAACCCCGCCAAATCATGGAGGCTATCGTAAGTGAGGATGTGGCTACGGTGAAAAGCGTGAAGGGGATAGGGACGAAAACGGCCCAACGTGTGATTCTTGATCTGAAGGACAAGATCGTGAAGATCTATGGGATGGACGAGCTTTCTGTCCCCCAGCACAATACCAACCGCGAAGAAGCGTTGTCAGCTCTAGAGACCCTTGGATACACCCGTAAGCAATCGGAAAAAGTGATTGATCGAATTAGGAAGGAAGATCCGGATGCTACAGTGGAAACTCTTATTAAACTTTCACTGAAAAAGCTGTAAGCATTTTGGCTATGGACCTTACATTCCGA
>JAJUIC010000009.1 GCA_029265595.1 Flavobacteriaceae bacterium | reverse complement strand
GACTCCGGAAAATATTCCGCTCGATATTGTATATGAAGACGATACGCTTCTGGTAGTAAACAAACCAGCTGGAATGGTGGTACATCCTGGCCATGGCAACTATAGTGGAACCCTGATCAATGCGTTGGTGTATCATTTCGAGAATCTTCCGAGCAATAGCAGCGACCGTCCGGGGCTGGTGCACAGGATTGATAAAGATACAAGTGGTTTACTGGTAATTGCCAAAACGGAACAGGCAATGACCAGCCTTTCCAAACAATTTTTCAATAAGACCTCGGAACGGGAATATGTTGCCCTGGTGTGGGGAAATGTGGAAGAAGACCAGGGAACTATTGAAGGGAATATTGGCCGGCACCCTAAAAACAGGTTGCAAAACACGGTTTATCTGGGGGAGGAGGCTGATAAGGGAAAACCGGCGGTCACCCACTATAAAGTCTTGGAACGCCTGGGGTATGTGACCCTGGTATCCTGTCGCCTGGAAACCGGACGCACGCATCAGATAAGGGTGCATATGAAGCATTTGGGACACACGCTCTTTAATGATGAGCGTTATGGAGGAGACCGCATCTTAAAAGGAACGACTTTTACTAAATACCGGCAGTTCGTGGAGAACTGTTTTAAAGTGCTTCCACGCCAGGCCCTTCACGCCAAGACTCTAGGGTTTAAACATCCGGAAACAGGGACGTTCATGCGCTTTGATTCTCCCATACCAGAAGATATGGCCGCGTGTATCGAACGCTGGCGAAATTATGGTAAAAACCATCGAGAAGATTAAAGAAGTGATAGACGGGGCTTATGATTGCATAAAATCAAGCATTCCTAACTGCCGGGAGTGTTTCAGGTGAAAATCTTATCTTCGCTCAAAATGATTAAACCATCCTGGAATGAAGATAGTTGTTTCTCCTGCCAAATCTTTAGATTACAAAAGTGAAGTTCCCACTACAAAGGCTACACAGCCTTTATTTTTAGAGACGACTGCTAAAATTAACCGGAAGCTTTCCCGGATGTCCAAAAAGGAAATTGCAGAACTTATGGACATTAGTGACAAGCTCGCAGACCTCAATTATGCCCGTTATCAGGACTTTTCTTCGGAACATACCCTGGAGAATTCGCGCCAGGCGGTCTACGCCTTTGCCGGAGATGTCTATGTAGGTTTGGATGCTTATACCCTTCCACTGGAAAAGCTGGATCTTCTGCAGGATCGCTTGCGGATTCTTTCTGGTTTCTACGGTATTCTGAGGCCTCTGGATTTGATGCAGCCTTACCGGCTGGAGATGGGTACAGACCTGGCTGTGGGACGAAAGAAGAACCTTTATGAATTATGGCAAAAGGATATTACCCACAGCTTAAATGAAGAACTGTCTGAAGGGGAGCTTTTCGTTAATCTGGCTAGCAATGAATATTTTAAGGCCATCGATGCCAAAACATTAAAAGTACCTGTGATTACACCGGTTTTTAAAGATTTCAAGAATGGGCGGCTCAAAATTATTTCCTTCTTCGCCAAAAAAGCACGTGGTGCTATGGTGCGTTATATCATAGAGAATGAAATTAATGATCTGGAAGGTTTAAAAGGCTTTAATACTGACGGGTACCAGTACAGCGAAGCGGAGTCACAGAGGGAAAATGAGCTCGTGTTCACCAGGTAAACACCCATAAACGCTGCAATGCGAAATATGATTCTCGCTCAAGAATAGCCAGCATATCACTTATAGCTGTAAATAGTCCATTCTTTTTTAAAAAAAGCGGAGAAAAAGAATTCGTTAATTTTTTGTAAAAATAGCGAAGTCTTCAGCATTTATGTTTATTTTCTGCCGGTCGATTTTTTGACGTTTAAATCAAATACCGATTAAAACCTTATTGATGAAAATAAACAAAGTCCTTGTTGCCAACAGAGGAGAGATTGCTATTCGAATATTTCGTGCATGTACCGAGATAAGTCTGCGAACCGTGGGAATCTATACCTATGAAGACCGCTATGCCTTGCACCGGTATAAAGCGGATGAATCCTATCAGATAGGGGAGGATCACGAACCTCTGAAACCCTATTTAGATATGGATGCCATTATAAAAGTGGCTAAGGAAAATGCGGTGGATGCTATTCATCCCGGGTATGGTTTCCTTTCAGAAAATCCTGAGTTTGCCCGCAAATGTGAGGAAAATGGAATTATTTTTATTGGGCCCAGGGTAGATGTGCTACAAGCCCTGGGGGATAAGGTCAGAGCCAAAGAAGTTGCCCGGCAGAACGATGTTCCTGTAATTGAAAGCAATAGTGAGGATTTGACCGATGTAGATATTGCCCTGCAGGAAGCCAGGCGGATTGGTTATCCCGTAATGCTGAAAGCAGCCTCTGGTGGGGGCGGCAGAGGGATGCGCGTCATACGCAGCGATGAGGAACTCAAATCGGGTTTCAACGAATCCCGGAGGGAAGCCTTGAATTCCTTCGGAGATGACACCGTCTTTCTGGAAAAATTTGTTGAGAATCCCAAACATATTGAGGTGCAGATTGTGGCAGACAATCACGGCGACATGGTGCATCTCTTTGAGCGGGATTGTTCTGTTCAGAGGCGGTATCAGAAAGTAATTGAATTTGCTCCCTCCCTTGGGCTATCCGATGTTATTAAGGAAAGACTGTACCAGTACGCCCTGGATATCTGCCGGGCAGTGGATTATAATAATATCGGGACAGTGGAGTTTCTGGTAGAGGGAGAGGAGATCTACTTCATAGAGGTTAACCCCCGAATCCAGGTGGAACACACCGTCACGGAACTCATTACCAATATTGATTTGGTCAAAGCCCAGATTTTTATTGCCGGTGGTTACCGGCTGTCTGATGAACAGATTAAAATTTATGGTCAGGAATCTCTTAGTACTCATGGGTATGCCCTGCAGTGTAGGATTACCACGGAGGATCCGACAAATGACTTTCGCCCCGATTATGGCACCATCACGACCTATCGTACCGCAGCTGGTTTTGGAATTAGACTGGACGCCGGCAGCGTGTACAGAGGAGTCACTGTTTCTCCTTTCTTTGATTCCATGTTGGTTAAAGTTTCCGCGTATAGCCGGACGCTCAACGGGGCATGTCGAAAAATGCGACGGGCCCTGGCTGAATTCCGCATCCGGGGGGTGATGACCAATATTGGTTTTCTTGATAATATCCTGCAACATGAAACCTTTAGGGACGGGAATGTCACGGTCAATTTTATAAAGGACCATCCGGAGCTTTTTGAAATACGGAAAACGCGCAACCGGGCCACTAAAATGGTTAAGTTTTTGGGAGACATAACGGTGAACGGTAACCCGGATGTCAAACGGGTTGATCCCAACGCCAAATTCATTAAACCCGTTATTCCTTCTTTTGATGCTGCGGTCGGATACCCTGAGGGAACCAAGGATTTACTGAAGGCTTACGGTCCGGAAAAGTTTGCTCGATGGCTGCTGCATGAGAAGGGCGTCCATTTTACCGACACCACTATGCGTGATGCTCATCAGAGTTTACTGGCGACCAGGATGCGGACCCAGGATATGATAAAGGTAGCCGAAGGTTTTGCCAAAAACCATCCCGAGGTATTCAGTATGGAGGTCTGGGGCGGTGCTACTTTTGATGTCTGTATGCGATTTTTACATGAAGATCCCTGGGAACGACTCAGGCGACTGCGGCAAGCGATGCCCAACATCCTGTTGCAGATGCTTTTAAGAGGCTCCAATGCCGTAGGCTACACGGCTTACCCCGATAATTTGATTGAGAAATTCGTGGAGCAGGCCTGGGAAAATGGCATCGATGTTTTCAGGATCTTTGACAGTCAAAACTGGATGCAATCCATCGCTCCCTGTATTGAACATGTCAGGAAAAGGACCAATGGGCTGGCGGAAGGAACAATCTGTTATACGGGAGATATTCTGGACCCTGCGCGGAGCAAGTTCAACCTGGAGTATTACGTGCAACTGGCAAAGGATATTGAGAATGCCGGAGCACATATTTTAGGTATTAAGGACATGGCCGGGATTTTAAAGCCTGATGCGGCATTTGAACTAATCAGCGCCCTAAAATCCAGTTTAACCATCCCCATTCACCTGCATACACATGACACGGCTTCTATACAGGCAGCCACCTATTTAAAAGCTGTAGAAGCAGGTGTAGATGTGATTGATGTGGCTCTGGGTGGGTTATCAGGGCTGACTTCCCAGCCTAATTTTAATTCCGTGGCTGAAATGCTCAAATTTCACGAGCGCGGCCGGAAATTCAATACTCGGAAACTCAATGAGTATTCGAACTATTGGGAAACGGTGAGAACTTATTACTACCCCTTTGAATCTGGATTGAAGGCAGGTACAGGAGAAGTCTACCAACACGAGATTCCGGGGGGCCAGTACTCCAATCTGCGACCACAGGCAGAGTCGCTCGGATTGTTGGATCGCTTCCATGAAATTACTTCCATGTACGGTAAGGTAAATGATCTGTTCGGGGACGTTATTAAGGTGACACCCAGTTCCAAAGTAGTGGGAGATATGGCGCAGTATCTGGTCAGTAATAATCTGTCCATCGAAGATGTCCTGGAACGTGGAGAGGAGTTGTCTTTCCCGGCTTCTGTTCAAAGCTTCTTTAAGGGAGATCTGGGACAACCCCACGGGGGCTTTCCGGAAAAAGTTCAAAAAATTATTCTCAAAGGAGAAGAACCCTATACCGAAAGGCCCAATGCGCATCTGGACCCTGTAGATTTTGAAAATGAATTCGAGGAGTTCAAGACCTTGTTTTCAGAAGGTATGGGCAGAGATCTGGAAATCACGGATTTTTTATCATATAAATTATACCCGAAAGTATTTACGGACTGGTACAACCACCACCTGGAATTTGGGAATGTAATGGAGGTTCCAACCAAGAACTTCTTCTATGGTATGGAACCGGATGAAGAAATTATTGTGAATTTAGACCGTGGTAAAACCCTGCTTATCCAGCTCGTCTCTGTGGGTGCTCCCAACGAGGACGGACTGTGCAAAATTTTCTTTAAAGTCAATGGACAGACCAGGGTAATTGAAGTGCAGGATCGGTCTGTGAAAGTAGAAAAGGTGAGTCATCAGAAAGTGGATAAAAATAATAAGAAAGAAATTGGGGCACCGCTTCAAGGTTCCTTATCTTCCATCCTGGTAGAACCAGGTCAGGAAGTGGTGCGCAATCAGCCTTTGTTTGTTATAGAGGCGATGAAGATGGAAACCACCATCACTGCCAATGAAGAAGGGGTGGTTGATAAGGTTGTTTTAAAAGCAGGAACCATGGTGTATGCCGATGATCTGGTAGTGGTTTTGAAGTAATTCTAAAACAATTCAACTGATATGTTCTTTCACCAACACCCCTATGCCCCCTTCATTCCGGAAAATGCAACAAAGTTGATTGTGGGGACCCTGCCACCCCCGCGATTTTCAACTGGCGAACTAAAAGAAGGGGATGTGGATTTCTGTTATGGGAGTCGCGATGGCATGCTGTGGCAGATTATTGACCAGATTTTCCACCTGGGGTTAAAATACGAAAACACCCGGGAAGCCATCGAGCAGCGCGAGCAGTTTCTTATACGGCATGGCATCGGGATCAGCGATATGGTGGAGAGTTGTATGCGCGAAAAGGTAGATGCATCAGATATTGGTATGACCGAGGTAGTGCTGAGAGATCAAATAGACATTCTGCGCAGACATCCTTCCATCCACACCCTGCTGTTCACCGGTGGAAACAGCAAAAATGGGCCGGAATACTTTTTTAGAAAGCTGCTTAAAAAATACGATCTGGGTCTAAAAGTTATTGCTAATGATGTCCCACGGGTCCACCAGTTTGTACTAGATGGACAAACCATTAACACCATTTCCCTGATTGCACCTTCTGGATCTGCCAACCGGGCGGTAGGCAGCATGGAACTATATAAACACCTCAAACGAAAAAATCCGGACTTCAATACAGTGGATTTTAGGGTGATGCAGTACCGGGAATTTTTAGAAGCAGATTAGTAATTCTGTATAAATTCCATCGAACACGGGAGTGGGTCCTTCCCGTCCATAAAAAAAACCTGCAGGTCAGCCAAGACTTGCAGGTTTTTCTAAGAAAAAAGGGGTGAATAACTCCTTTTGAGGTTCTATTCTTTGGTAGCTTGTTGGATTTCAGACTGCCGAGAAGCTTTTTTCTGTCTCGGACGAAGTCTGCCATAAGAACCTCTGAAAATTTTACCTCTTCTTGTTTTTTTGTCTCCTTTTCCCATTATTCTTTTTTCTGTTGATCCTTTATAGTGTCCTTGTCGATATCAAATTCGTTTGTTTCCTGATCTGTATTCCCGAACTTATCTAAAGGATTACTATCGCGGTCTTTCCGCTTATTTTTTTCGTGCTTATCTCTTATACGTCCCATAATCTTCTTTTTTTAGTTTGAAACAATATAATGAAACGACACGATTGTGATTATTAAAATCAGGTTATAAGTTAGTTAAAATCAATCAGATGTGCAAATCGGTTCCGGGAGTGGAGTCGTTGCCACTTGTGGTTTAAGTTCCAGGGACCTCCTGTTTCCGGATGCCGGATAGAAACTCAGGAACTGCTTCGAGTCCCGAACGCTCGAGTTCTTTGATAAAAGCACTGCCGATAATTCCACCTTGGGCAAACTCAGTAGCCTGTTGGAAGGTCTGCTGATCTTTAATCCCGAATCCCACCACCTGAGGGGTCTTTAACTGCATCTGTGCAATGCGCTGGAAATACTCCGTCTGGGTTTTGCCAAAACCTTCGGTACCTCCGGTAACTCCGGGGCTGCTGACCATGTAGATAAAGCCCTCTGAGAGGGAATCAATTTGATGAATTCGGCTATCAGGGGTTTGAGGCGTAATGAGAAAAACCATCCGTAGACCGAATTCGGCGAATAAAGCCTGATAGTGACACTGGTATTCTTCTACCGGAAGGTCCGGAATGATTAATCCGTCAATGCCCACCTCCCGGCAGCGCTGACAGAACTCTCGAACACCAAACTGGAGAATGGGATTAAAGTAACCCATAATGAGTACAGGAATATGGACGCGGTCCCGCAGGCCTTCCAATTGTTCAAAAAGTTTGGAGGTAGTCATGCCATTTTCCAGGGCCTTTCTGGAACTTTCCTGGATGGTAGGGCCGTCGGCTAAGGGATCACTGAAAGGCAACCCGATTTCTATCATGTCGACTCCATTTTCCTGGAGCGTCTCAATAATAGGCAAGGTATCATCCAGCTGGGGAAATCCCGCAGTAAAATAAATGGATAGCAACTTTTTATCGGCTTCTAATGCGCTATTTATTCTGTTCATAAGAGTAGGGTTGTGTCACTTTAAATTGTAAAATTCCATATAGGTGGCCAGATCTTTGTCACCCCGACCAGATAGATTGAGAACCACCACCTGATGTTCTTCAAATTTTCGCTGCTCGAGAACTGCCAGCGCGTGAGCACTTTCAATGGCGGGTATTATACCCTCGAGCTGGGTCAATTTTAAAGCGGCCTGCATAGCCTCCTGATCTGTAATAGATATGAAATCCGCTCTTTTGGATTTGAAGAGGTGAGCATGCATGGGGCCAACTCCCGGATAATCCAGGCCGGCGGAAATGGAATAAGGTTCTGTAATCTGCCCATCCTCACTTTGCATAAGGAGGGTTTTGCTCCCGTGAATTATTCCGATTTTCCCCAGGGCTGAGGTCGCTGCACTTTTCCCGGAGGTAATTCCTTCTCCGGCAGCTTCAGCTGCAATGATGCTTACCTGATCCTGATCCAGATAATGATAGAAAAGTCCGGCTGCATTACTGCCTCCCCCCACACAAGCCACCAGGTAATCAGGATAACTGCGATTTTCCTGCTCTTGAAGCTGTATCTGAACCTCCTGGGATATGACGCTTTGAAACCGGGCGACCAGGTCGGGATAGGGGTGAGGACCAACTACTGATCCGATAATGTAATGGGTATCGGTCGGATGCTGAATCCAGTCCCGGATGGCTTCATTGGTAGCATCTTTGAGGGTGCGGCTTCCAGAAATGGCGGGAACCACACTTGCCCCAAGCATTTTCATCCGGGCCACATTGGGGGCTTGCCGTCTAATGTCAATTTCTCCCATATAAACCACACATTCCATACCCATCAATGCGCACACCGTAGCAGTCGCAACTCCGTGCTGGCCGGCACCAGTTTCTGCTATGATGCGTTTTTTTCCCAGTCTTTTGGCCAGTAGTATCTGACCGATGGTATTGTTAATCTTGTGCGCTCCTGTATGACAAAGGTCCTCCCTCTTAAGGTAGATTCGGCAACCATAATGGGCGCTCAGACGCCGAGCGTGATAAAGAGGAGTAGGTCGACCTACATAATCCTTCAGCAGTTGATGGAATTCCTCCTGAAAGCCAGGGTCCGACAAAATAGCTTCGTATTGCAGACGTAATTGTTCGACATTCGGGTAGAGCATCTCGGGAATAAAGGCTCCCCCGAATTCTCCATAATATCCTTCGGAATTAATGTGGTAAGGAGTGGGTGTATCGCTCATTGATTTAGTTCTTTTCATTACTCTGTTCGGTTACTTCAATACCTGCCTGGAGGCGTTGCAGGAAGGTATGTAATTCATCTGTTTTTTTTATTCCTGGTGCAGATTCAAATTGACTATTGAGATCCACTCCCATTATCAGGTGCTCTTTATTGTTGTCCTTCCATGATTTATAGAGGCTAATGATATCCTCTACTTCACCAGGGCCAATCCCACCACTTAAAAAGAAGGGTACATCTGAACAGTACGACCTTAAAATATCCCAGTTAAAGGTGATTCCATTTCCCCCCGGAGCTTTCCCCTTGGTGTCGAACAGGAAGTAATCTACCACTCTTTCATAAGGAGTTAAACTATTAAAATCAAAGGATTGGCCGATCGAAAAAACTTTAATAACTTCTATCCCTTCTTCTTTTAAGGTGGCACAAATCTGTGGAGGTTCCTGCCCGTGCAGCTGAACGGCATTCAAACCATAGTGGTTGAGGTATGTCAGGATTGCCTGAAGGCTGGCATTCACAAAAACCCCTGTTTTTTTTATCCTTCCAGGCAATTCGGGCAGCGATCCCTGGAAATACCGTGGGGAATCAGGATGGAAGATAAACCCTAAATAATCGGGCTGAAGTTGGGAGACAGCAACAATATTCTGCCCGTATTTCATGCCGCAGACTTTTGTTTTCATTGGGATAAGTGTTGAATAAAATCGGCAGCTGCTGCTCCCGGATCTTTTGTTTTCATAAAATTCTCACCCATCAAGAAACCATCGAACCCTTGCTGTCGGAGCCTGTGTACCACTGCAACTTCTTGCAGTCCACTTTCTGCTATTTTGGGAAATTCCTCAGGAATTTCCTCGCTAATCCGTAGGCTGTTTTCCAAATCCACTTCAAAAGTTTTCAAATTGCGGTTATTCACCCCCACAAGATCGATTTCCGGATGAAGGTTTTCATGCAGCTCTTCCATCGTGTGTACCTCTAGCAGCACTTCCAGTCCCAGATCTTTGGCTATACGGGTAAATGTGCGAATTTCCTTAGGGTTTAAGATGGCAGCAATGAGCAATAGCACATCTGCACCAATAGCTTTGGTTTCCAGAATTTGAAATTCGTCCAGTATGAAGTCTTTACGTAGGAGGGGGAGATCCGTTAGATCGCGGCCTTTCTGAAGGTCAGCATTACTTCCACCGAAGAAATGTTGGTCGGTTAAAATTGAAATGCCACTGGCTCCTCCAGCATCATAGGCGGGAACAATCTTTTCAATTTGGGCCTTTACATTGATGTCAGGCCTGGAAGGCGATCTTCTTTTAAATTCCGTAATAATACCGGTCTTACTTGAAGTCAGTTCGCTTTTCAGGGAATGCGTAGGTCGTTTAAAACCTGGCGTCCTCTCCAGGACCCTCCAGGAAGCCTGATCTTTGAGAACCTGAACTTCCTGACGTTTGTGCAGGGCTATTTTTTCTAAAATATTCATCATTAATTTTTGCTGAAGTTTAATAACTTTTCAAAGGCATTTAAAGCCTTGCCCGACTGCAGAGATTCCTGTGCCAGCTCAAAACCTTCTCTAGGCTGTAGTCCTTTTGCGGTGGAAATAGCCATACCCGCGTTGGCACACACCACATTGTCCTGAGCCTGGGTTCCTTTATTTTGAAGGACTTGCATGAAAATTTTCGCTGCGGAGGCCACATCGGACCCTCCGGCAAGTTCCTCAGGACGCAGCTGGCGAACCCCAAAACTTTCTGCGCTTAATAAACCTTCATTCTGATGCGTGATATATTTTGCTTGGCTAGTAAGAGAAAGCTCATCATACCCATCCAGGGCGTGAAGAATACTGAAACGGGTATTGGTGTTTTGCAATAAGTACCCATACATCCGGGCCAGTTCCAGGCTGAAAACCCCCACTACCTGCTTTTTTGGGAAAGCGGGGTTCACCAGTGGACCCAACATGTTGAAAAAAGTTTTAACTGCAAGATTTTTTCGAATGGGTGCAACCTTTTTCATGGCGGGATGAAATAGGGCTGCATGAAGAAAACAAATTCCTGCTTCCTCAATGGAACGTTCAAGGAAATCTTTCTCACTACTGAATTTTATTCCCAGGTACTCCATTACATTGGAACTTCCACAGCTGGAGGACACTCCGTAATTACCATGCTTGGCAACCCGGACACCTGCACCTGCCGTTACAAAGGAAGCCAGCGTGGAAATATTAAAGGTGTTTTTTCCATCCCCTCCGGTTCCGCACAAATCTATGGGATCATAGGCTTCTAGATCGACGGGGAGGCAAAGATCCAGCAGAGCTTCCCTAAAGCCATCCAGTTCGTCAATAGTAATTCCCCGCATATTGTAGACGGTGAGAAAAGCTGCTAACTGACTTTCGTTGTAGTTCTCCCTGGTAATATCAGTCAGCACTTCCTTAGCCTCCTGCTTACTGAGGGTTTCATGATTTAACAGGCGATTTAAAATATTTTTCATCTTAATCTATCTGGTTAAAAAGACTGTATTTCTTCCGTGTCTGTTGTGGCCTGGGCTTCTGTATCAGACGCCTGGACCTCCGAAAACAACCAATTCCACAGGATTTGTTTTCCTTGGGGGGTCAGCACTGATTCAGGGTGAAATTGCACTCCTTTGACTTTATAGGTTCGGTGTCGCAATGACATAATCTCACCAGCCTGATCAACACTGGTAGCCTCCAAACAGTCCGGGAGCGGAGCATCCACTACCCAGGAATGATAGCGTCCAACAACCAGTGGATCCTGCAGATTGTTAAATAAAGGTTCGTCATCCACTTTCAGGTGGATGGGTGTAGCAATGCCGTGGAATACCTGGTCGAGGTTCCTAAGTTTCCCGCCGAAGACCTCTGCAATAGCTTGCTGTCCCAGGCATACCCCTAGAATGTCCTTGGTAGGGGCGTAGCGAGCGATTAGCTCTTTAAGAAGACCCGCTTCGTCTGGGATCCCGGGACCGGGAGATAAAAGGATGTGGTCGAAAGGCTCAACCTCCTCCAGGTGCAATTGGTTGTTACGCCGCACCTCCACATCACAACCAAAGTCTTCCAGGTAATGTACCAGGTTGTAAACAAAGGAATCGTAATTGTCGATGACCAGTACTGAAATGGGAGCTGCAGCATCCCTTTTTTTGGGTCGGGTATTTGATAAGGTGTCCATAGTTTTAGGTGATGTTTTCTGCCATTTGTAAAGCGGTTTCAAGAGCTCGGAGCTTATTATAAACCTCTTGAAGTTCGTTTTCTTCCTTTGAGGCGGAGACAATGCCGGCTCCTGCCTGATAATGTAACCTGTGGTCTTTGCTTAAAAAGGTCCTGATGGTAATTGCGTGGGAGTAATTGCCGTCAAAATCCATAAACCCAATGGCTCCGCCATAGAAGGAGCGGTGGGTGTTTTCATAGACGTTAATCAGCTCCAAGGCTTTTGGTTTTGGTGCGCCACTGAGTGTGCCGGCCGGGAAGGTGTCTGCTACCAACTGCATCGTTGAAACCTGAGGCTTTTTTAGAGCACTTACCTTACTAACCAGGTGAATGACATGCGAGAAATACTGGATTTCTTTATATTTTTCAATGGTGACCTCTGTGCCATTTCGACTTAAATCGTTCCTTGCCAGATCCACCAGCATCACGTGTTCGGCGTTCTCTTTTTCATCTTCAGCAAGAGCCCTCGCACTTTGGGCATCTTCTTCATCGTTCCCGGTCCTTTTAAAGGTCCCGGCAATAGGATGAATTTCTGCCCGATTGTCTTTTACAACCAATTGGGCTTCCGGCGAGCTCCCGAAGATTTTAAAATCTCCATAGTCGAAATAAAAAAGATAAGGGGAGGGGTTCACGCTACGAAGCGCCCGGTAGACATTAAACTCATCACCAGAGAAGTCCTGTGAAAACCTACGGGACAGCACCAACTGGAAAACATCTCCCCGCTGACAATGTTCCCGAACCTGCCGCACTTTATCCCTGAAACTGCTATCTGTTTCGTTTGAAGTTGGTACTCCTTCCCGTTTGAAATGAAAGGAGGCGAAAGATTTTACCTGAAGCAGCTGCTCAATCTGACCCAGGTTGGATTCCTTCTGGAAGCTGTGATCGAAAATATAAGCTTCGTTGTTGAAGTGGTTAATGGCAATAATATTTCTGTAGACACTGTAGTGCATATCGGGGATGTCAATTCCCCTGGATGATTTGTTTACCTCTATATCTTCGAAATACCGAACGGAATCATAGGCGATGTATCCAAACAACCCCTCATTTATAAAATGAAAAGAAGGGGAATCTGATTTAAATTGCCGGGCAAAAGCTTCAATGGCTTTCTGAGGTTGTTCCCTTTGGGTGATTGGGATGGTGTTAGTGGAGCCGTCGGGAAAAGATTCTGTTATAATTTCTCCCGCCACCGTGATACTGGCAATCGGATTAAAACAGATATAGGAGAAGCTGTTTTCATTGCTGTGATAGTCGCTACTTTCCAGTAGAATGCTATTGGGGAATCGGTCCCGGATTTTAAGGTAGACGCTCACAGGAGTAATGGTGTCGGCCAGCAGTCTTTTGTAATGTGTTTTCAAATGATACATGGAACTATTTTTCGGTTCTAAACAAAAAAAGGCTTGTCGTGTTGACAAGCCTTCGTATAATGATACAGCAGGAGTGCACTCACGACTTCCGACGTAAGAACAACCACCACCAGTTATTTGCAATTCGTGTTTTCATAAAGGACAAATATAGGTATGAAAATGGAATGGACAAACTTTTTTTCCGCTTCACTTATTTCCCTGGAAGCTTTTTGAGAAGGACGCTTTTGGGGCATCAGAAATCAACCACGGAATTTCTATATTTGTAGTAACCATAAAAAATTGGACTATGAAAGATTTAACTCAGGAGGAATGGCGGGAGCAAATCGCCGGAGACGAAAATGCCTTTATTCTGGATGTGAGAACCGATGAGGAGGTGGAGGAAGGAAAAATTCCAGGAGCTACCCAACTGGATTTTCACAAAGGAGCAGAATTCGTGGAAGGGCTTGAGAAGCTGGATAAATCCAAAAACTACTATATCTATTGCCGGTCAGGGAACAGAAGCGGACAGGCGGGAGTATTGATGGATCAAATGGGGTTCAATAACACTTATAACCTGATTGGGGGGATGAGTGAATGGGAGGGAGAGGTCGAATAACTCTTCTACCACAACGGCTGGATCAGCTATTGGGAAATCCATTTTCACTCCGAAAGAGGGTGATAAAAGTGAGGTTCATATTCCGGCAGCAATTCGGGATGGAAAATCGCTATTAAATCCTTCAGTACCAGGTCAGGCCTTAGGGGTGCGAGTTCAAAAAACAGTAGGCCACCGGTTGCCCCCCGGGCTGCGCTATAGGTGTATACCTGCCGCTGCTGATAGGCTTTAAAGCGGGTGTAGTGGCTGGAGGACTCTGCCATTTGGCGGTAGGATTGGAACTGAGCAGGACCTATCCAGAAATCGGCATCATGTGCCTTTGCCAGAACGGCTTCCAGGGATAAGGTAAGGCTGCCAGTTCCATCGGTGTCGGCATATAAATATTGAGCATTGGCATCCGCTATAAAGGCGGCGTGCCAACTCTCTCCTGCAGGTAAAAACCACTGATCCCGAAATATGGACCCGGAAACCACACTGGGTATATCAGTAGCTTCACGGGCAAGTGCTCTTGCCTGATGATAATCTCTTTCCACCTGAGTAAAAAAGGAATCCGCTTCCTGAGACTTCCCAAGGATGGCACCGAAGAATTTAATCCATTCCGCCTTACCTAAAGGAGTTTCCTCCATCCAATCCGCGTTAAAGATTACCGGAATACCACTTTTCTCTAAATTGTTAAAGGTTCTGTTACTACCATCAATAGAAAAACCCACCACCAGGTCCGGATTTAAATCCAGTAAAATCTCTGTATTCAGCGCCTCATTTTTTCCAATCTCTGCGATAGCTCCTGCAGCAATCCTCCTGCGGGTGGCTTCTGAGGAAATGTGGTCAAGTTCAGGAAAGCCTATCAAGGTATTTTCTTCACCGAGGATTTCCAGGGCGGCCACATGAGTGGTGGAGGTCACCACCAGGCGATCTACCGGAACCCGAATGAGCCTGTGGTAACCTATTTCCTCAGGAATCTCCTGATCCTGTTCAAGCAGTAAATAATCGTAGGTTCGATTTGAGCCAACCCAGGGCTCTTTCACCCTCAAAATCTGATATCCTTCCTCTTTATGTAATTCAAATCTGGTAGCATACCTGGTGGTTTCCAAAGGATGTACCTCCTTATGCATGTCTTCTGCCGTGCCCTGCGACTGCTGGGTAGGGGGAGGGGGATTGCTATGGTCTTTACAGGAAGTCAGCAATACTAATAGCAGGCAAATGTATTTTACCGGGATTCTTAACATACCGGCGAAATTAAGATAATTTCCGGCAACCTATAGTTTATCTTTTATATTGCTTATTTTCGCCTGAAATTTTGGTTCTAAAGGATGTTGTCATCCGGGATTAAAAGGGAATCAGGTGCCGTATATACGAATTCCTGAACTGTTCCCGCAACTGTGAGCTCAGTCTGAAAAGATGCTTGTTGTATGCTTCATAACCACTGCCTGGAACTACCGGCGGGAAGGTTTGCAACAAGACGCGAGTCAGGAGACCTGCCAAATGTAACTTTTTAAAACCCTTGGCTTTCGGGTAAAGAGCTTCAGGACATGAGACATACCTGCATTACATTTTTATTTTTGATACTGGGAGTATCAGGTTGGGCCCAACTGGATTCGCTGCAATATTTGGATGAAGTGATTCTGAGTGATGTTAAGTTACAACAGCATTCCCGGGGCCAACAAGTTTCTGTGCTGAACGATTCTGTGCTGGAGCGAAACGACCATTTTCTGGCTGGTCTGCTGAAATTTAATGCACCCATATATTTTAAAGAAAATGGACACGGGATGGTTTCTTCAGCCTCTTTCAGAGGAACTACAGCTTCCCAGACGGCAGTGGTGTGGAACGGGATCAATATTAATTCCCAATTTACAGGTCAGACGGATTTCAATTCGCTCACAACTGCCGGATTCGATCAGGTTGCTGTGCGTCATGGTGGCGGCAGTGTACTCTACGGCAGCGGCGCTGTGGGAGGATCGGTTCATCTGAATAACCACTTTCATTTCCAGAACGCATTCTCCACAGAAATGGGATTGGAATACGGTAGCTTTAATAGCTATGTCGGCAACCTGAAAACCAGACTCTCGTCAGAATCTACCAGTAGTTGGTTCAGCTTTTCTCATCAGGCCTCTGATAATGATTTCAACTATCTGGGTACAGAACGCTACAATGAGAATGGTGATTATAAAATTTCAGGGCTTGGTCTGGGCGTTGCACATCTTTTAGGAGATCACCATAGTATAAAATTTATTGCCGATTATACCACTGGAACCAGAGGCTTTTCCGGAACCTTAACCGCCCCTTCCAGAAGTGAACACCGCGATATTAACAGCAGAAACCTACTGGAATGGAAGGCGAATTTAAAGAAATTCACCTCGACCCTGCGGCTGGCTTATCTGGATGAAACCTACCGGTACTATGAAAACCGTCAACGGGATACGTACTCCTATGGAAGGGCCAGAACAGGTCTTGCACAGTATGATCTGAGTTACCAGCTGCGGGACAATATTAAACTGGCAGGAGTTGCAGAGTACCGATTGACAAATGGGGAGGGCAGTGATGTGGGGGAGGCGGACCGCCAGGTAGGATCTGTTGCACTGCTGCTGAATCACCAGCTAAATCGCTTTTTTTATGAAGTGAGTTTGCGTGGAGAGACTTCCGACCGGTATGATTCTCCTTTATTATATTCTCTGAGCGGAGGCTATCAATTCAGCCCTTCCTATAGCATGCGCTTGAATTTTTCGAAGAACTACAGAATTCCCACCTTCAATGATCTCTTTTGGAGAGCCGGAGGTAAAATGGACCTTGAACCCGAACAATCCCTGCAGGTCGATTTGGGGCATCAGTTCAATCTGGGGAACCTGGAAATGGAAGTTTCTACCTATGTGATTAAAATCAGTGACCTTCTACGTTGGACACCGGATGCCAGCGGGTTGTGGCGACCTGAAAATACTAAAGATGTTTTGAACTACGGCCTGGAAACCAGCTTGCGGTATCAGAAAAATATCCATCAACATACATTTCATGCAACGAGTACGTATACCTATATAAAAACTAAGGACCGCACCCTTGGAAAGGAGCTTATTTATGTTCCTGGTCATAAGGTAACTGCTGGTCTGGGATATTCCTTGAAGAAGCTGTCTTATACCTATCAGTTTATGTATACCGATGAGGTGTTTACCTCCTCTGACAATGCTTACAAATTAGATGGCTACGGAATTTCCAATACCGGATTGTTCTATAGTTTCGGGAAGCCTCTGAAAATAAGAGGGGGTGTGGAGGTGCGCAATTTGTGGAACACCTATTATGAGAGCCTTCCTTCACGTCCCATGCCAGGCAGATCCTATCACGTTTCGCTGAGAATTGAAATTTAAACCTCTAAATGAACAGTAACCTATATATTAAATCATGAAATTTAAGTACTTATTTTTTTGGGCCTTTATGGCGGTGGGATTGTTGGTCTCCTGTAGCAGTGATGATGATCAACCGACTGATATTATTGATTCAGTAGAATATCCTGAAGGCTATTACATAGTGAATGAGGGTGTCTTCGGTTCAGGTAATGCCAGTGTTTCTCTGATCAATCCAGAGTCGGGACTCCTTGTTCAGGACCTGTATGGGGAGGCCAACGATGGGGCTGCTTTAGGGGATGTCGGACAAAGCATGGGTTTTTACAAGGACTATGTCTTTATTGTTGTAAACATTTCTCAGAAAGTGGTGGTAGTGGATCGCACCACTTTCCAGGAAGTGGCCACAATTGATCAGGGTTTGGTAAATCCACGCTACCTCACGTTTTACAATGATAAAGCCTACATCAGTGACTGGGGCGATGGAATGGATCCTATGGACGATGTCATTGCAGTAGTGGATTTGGAGAGCTTTGAAGTCATCAATAAGATTGTTGTTCCTGAAGGACCTGAAAAGATTCGGGAGCATGAGGGGAAATTATATGTGAACTTTATGGGTGGATGGAATTTTAATGATAAGATAGGTGTGATCCAGCCTGAGACCCTGAACGTTCAAGAACACCAGGTGGGAATAATGCCTAATTCCATGGCTATTGAGGATGGATCGTTATGGATAGCTGCCAATGGCTATCCCAGTTATACGGAAGCGGAATCAGGTGGAACGATTACTCAATTTGATCTGGCCACCATGGAGGTGATTCAGGAATTTGAGTTTCCCAACACTACAGATCATCCCGCAAATTTGATTGTGGAAAATGGACAGGTTTATTATACCATGGGCAATGGACTCTATTCTTTTTCTACTGGAGCCACCCAATTACCTACAGAACCCGTTAAGCAACTTACGGAAGTCGCTGTTCTAGGCAGCATTGCAGTGGATGGGGAATATCTACTGGTATCTTCCAGAAATGCAGATTACACGGGAAATGGAAAGTTGCTGGTTTACCAGCTCAGTGATTTTACCCTGGTGGATTCTTATGAGGTGGGGATTAACCCAGGAGAAATTTATGTCGTGAATTAACCCCAGGTCAGGGTTATTCTATCAATTAACGCCTCCTTTGATGTCTGTTAGACAAGGAAGGAGGCGTTCTTTAATTTAAATTTCTACAATCTCTATAAGATTTAAATTCCAGTGTAGTTATGAGGAGTAATGGCCTTTAATTCTGCTTTTACTTCGGAGGAAACTTCCAGCTCCTCTATGAACTGCGCGATGGATTGAGCGGTAATGGCTTCATTGGTTCGGGTAAGAGCCTTCAGGGCCTCATAGGGATTGGGATAAGCTTCTCTTCTTAGGATTGTTTGAATAGCCTCTGCAACTACTGCCCAATTTGCCTCCAGGTCCTGGTGTATCTTATCCTGGTTTAGCAGGAGTTTATTCAGGCCCTTTAAAGTTGACGCAAAACCAATCATGGTATGTCCGATGGGGACCCCAATATTACGCAGTACTGTACTATCGGTAAGATCTCTCTGAAGCCGGCTCAGAGGTAGTTTCGACGATAGATGTTCAAAAATGGCATTGGCAATTCCCAGGTTGCCCTCACTGTTTTCAAAATCAATGGGATTCACTTTATGCGGCATGGCCGAAGACCCCACTTCACCTTCTTTGATTTTTTGTTTGAAGTAATCCATGGAAATATAAGTCCAGATATCCCGGTCCAAATCAATTAGGATGGTGTTGATGCGTTTAGCGGCATCAAATATAGCTGCCAGATGATCGTAGTGCTCAATCTGGGTAGTGGGAAAGGAATGTTTAAGACCCAGTGTATCTTCAACAAAGGAAGTTCCAAAGGCCTTCCAGTCCACCTGAGGAAATGCCACTTTGTGTGCATTGAAATTGCCCGTTGCACCTCCGAATTTAGCTGCAAAAGGAACCTGTTTCAACAAGTTGACTTGTTCTTCCAGACGTTCCACAAATACCTGTATTTCTTTTCCCAAACGGGTTGGGGAAGCAGGTTGACCGTGCGTGCGTGCAAGCATTGGAACATCTTTCCAATCCTCGGCCAGTGCGGTAAGCTTGCCAATTAGTTGCTTTATTCCAGGCAGATATACCGCCTCCACCGCCTCTTTCAGGCTTAGAGGAATAGCGGTGTTATTAATATCCTGAGAGGTGAGACCAAAATGGATGAACTCTTTATACGGAGTTAAACCCAAGCGATCGAACTGCTGTTTTAAAAAGTACTCGACCGCTTTCACGTCGTGGTTGGTAGTCCTTTCTATTTCCTTTATAGCCTGGGCATCCTCAGCAGAGAAATTTCGGTAAATGTCCCTCAAATCATCGAATTGATTCTCAGCAATAGTTTCAAGTTGGGGCAAGGGTAAACGACACAGATCAATGAAATATTCTATTTCAACTTGTACCCGATATTTTATTAGAGCCGCCTCACTGAAAAATGGGGACAGGGGCTTTGTTTGTGCCTGATATCGTCCATCAACTGGAGAAATTGCTTGAAGAGGATTCATGTTATGTGATTTGTGTTTTAAGAGGGTAAAGATACTATTTCATAAGGGATTTTGAGGGGAGAATTGCAAAGGCTGCGACTTAAATCCTGGAGGATTACACCAATTCCATTCTCCCGGTAAGAAAATGATTACCAAGGAATGTTTGTAAAAGGGTTTATGAATAAATTAACTTTTCTGTTTTGATATTACTGCGACTGAGCTTCCGCAGAAGTGTAAGAATTACCCTAATGTAATTCGTCGGTCAGCTTGTGCAGACTATAATGCAACATCAGGTCCCGGGGCTATTTTAGCCGTATGAAAGGTTGCCCTCCATTAGGGTGAAGGTACAAATTGCTGATGGGGACAGTAATGAAATTCGACCGGAGGGCGGCCTTTTCAATAGGAAACCTTTAACCTTAAATATTGTATTATGAAAAAAGTAGTTTTAAGTGCAGCAGCACTATTTTGCGGAATGGTCCTAGTGGCTCAGCAGAATGAGAGTCAAATCAATCAGCATGGGACTGACCAGGGTGCGATTGTTGTCCAACTGGGGCAACTGAACAAATCTGACATTGTTCAAAGACAAGGAGAAGCAAGTGATGCGAACATCCTTCAAGTGGGAACATCCAACTCTTCTAAAGTACTTCAGGTACAGAACAGAGATTATGCAGGTGTAATTCAGATCGGGGAATCGAATAAGAGTGACATCAACCAGATTGGTATGGATAATCGTGGGTATGTTGTACAATTAGGAAGTCGAAATTTTACTGACATCGAGCAAGTTGGATTGAATAACCAGGCAACTTCTCTACAGGGAGGGCTTTTTATTCAATCTTATGATGGTGTTGTTTGGCAAAAGCAAACAGGACAGCACAACGTCTTGGAAGCGGAAATGCAAGGAAATTCCAACTACGTGAAGCAAGTTCAAAACCTACGTTACAACGTGGCTTCCAGTGAACAAAACCTCTGGAGTTGGGGTGGGTACAACGAGGTGTTTCAGGATCAAGAGGGTCGCTATAACAATGCATCCGTTGTTCAGAACATGAGCTACAACTACGCTTCCCAACTACAGCTTGGTGATGAAAATGAGGCTTCAATCGATCAATACGGTGATGAGAACTACGCTGTTCAAGTGCAAAATGGTAACCTAAACACAGCTATTGCTGAACAATATGGGGATAACAACCTAATCACTCATTATCAGTTTGGAGATGCAAACCACGCTCATTCGGTTCAAAATGGTTCCTTTAACAGCAGCAGCATCTATCAGTCCGGCTCTAATCATTTCGCCGTGGATACTCAAAATGGAACCTATAATAGTACCAATGTATCTCAGTTCGGAAATGGTCATATGAGTACTATCTTGCAGAATGGTTCAGCAAACACTGCAATTGTTTCTCAGATGAACTAAGTCAAGCTAGGCTTAAAAAATGGGGGTGATTCCAATTGGAGTTACCCCCTTTTTAATTTTGGCTGCCAGGGGGGAAATATAATTATGCTGATTGTCAACTGCTTTAGGAGATTTGTTGCACCATCCTGAGAGATGAATCCCTCTAATGCTCCATTAGTAGAGGGTACTTTTAATTGATCTTATGGATTTAGGTTCTCACAAAATCTGTAGTCCGTGGATGGGGGTAGTCTTTTCTTTTCTATTCCCTCCAGTTTACAAGTTCCGGTTCTAAAGAGCTATCCAGCTTTAACTATACAGACACCTTTTCAACTAGAATAATCCCCAATGTAGCCAGTTCCTTCATTCTACATTGTTTAACCTTGAAGATGGCGCTGCCTATTTAAAAGTGATTTATTTTAAAGGTATTGATTTTTTAATTAATTTTATTTACTACACCGTTAATAAAATTGATAATTACTTCGGAAGTTCGCTTTCCGGCCTTGAATGACATCAGCTGTGACGGGTGGTATTCAAACATTAATCTTAATCTAGCATATGAAAAACGTAATTTTTAATGCTACAGCATTACTGGTGGGAATGTTCGTGGTGGCTCAACAAAACAAGAGTGAAATTAACCAACATGGTATTGACCATGTTGCAATTGTTATGCAATCAGGTGACACCAACCATAGTCTCTTAAACCAGAGCGCTGGGGAGGGAAATTACGCGAGTATTCTACAGGTTGGGGCTTCTAATTCATCTCAGGGCAATCAATCCGGTGAGGATAATTACGCTATAGTAATTCAAGTCGGTACTTCCAATGAGAATGATATATATCAAATGGGAACTCGTAATAGTGGATTTGTAATTCAAAATGGAAGAAGTAATTCGGTGGGTATGGAACAGCACGGAATGGACAATCAGGCAAACTCTAATCAAGGTGAATCTTTCGCCCAGTCCACTGGGGGATTGATATGGCAAAATCAAGTGGGAAATGATAACCTCTTGGAAGCTAATATGTATGGAGCGAATAATTATGTGTCACAGGAGCAGACGGGTATGGAAAATTTAGCTGCTGGTGAGCAAAACCATTTTCGCCCAGGTGGTTATAACGAAATAGATCAGGCTCAGACTGGGGATCATAACATTGCAGAAGCCTATCAAGAAATAAGTTATAACAGGGTTTTCCAGATTCAGGAGGGAAATTTAAATAGTGCCACCGTATTTCAAGAGGGCGAAGCCCAGTCTGCCATTCAACATCAAGAGGGTGATGGTAACGATGCTTATGCTGGGCAAAATGGGAACAACAACGAGTTATTTCATCAGCAAAACGGTGAAAATAACTTAGTTGGTGCCTTTCAATATGGCTCATACAACTTGAGTAGTTTGCATCAACACGGTTTAAAAAACACTTCGTGGGACTCTCAGATTGGCGATTATAACAAAACTCTGGTGATACAAATGGGAACAGCACATCATAGTGAAATTTTGCAGAATCAGAACGGAAACGCCGCTACGGTAATTCAGATGGATTAAAAAGGCATGCTTGAATCCCAGGTGGTAACCGAGCTAATCTTTTCCTGCAAGATGATGTTCCTATTTAAAAATCATTATACAGTAATTGCGAAACCACCTGAGGAACACCTATGGAAGCTTTTTCAGCAATAACTGTTAATCGTTTGTTTTCAATCAGGACAGGTTGCGGGTCCACGTACCAGGTAGGTGTTTGTGGGGAAGCATAATGGAGCAGTCCGGCTGCGGGATATACCTGAAGTGATGTACCGACAACCAAAAGTAGGTCAGCCTCAGAGACGAACTCCATGGCAGGTTCCATTTCCGGGACATCCTCCCCGAACCACACAATGTGAGGTCGAAGTTGTTGCTGGTTTGGGCAGAGATCACCCAAATTGAGATCTTCTTTCCACTCCAGTATGACACCTGAATCATCAGTACTTCGAGCCTTAAGAAGTTCCCCATGGAGGTGTAAAACTTTTGAACTGCCGGCGCGTTCATGTAAGTCATCCACGTTCTGCGTAATGATGTGGACGTCGTATTGAGCTTCGAGCTCCTTCAGGGCAAAATGAGCTGCATTGGGTTTCACTTCTTTGAGTTGTTGTCGCCGTTTGTTGTAAAAGTCAAGGACAAGCTGTGGATTCTGATTCCACCCCTCAGGGGAAGCCACCTCCATGATGTCGTGGTTCTCCCATAGGCCGTTGGAATCCCGAAAGGTGCTGATTCCGCTTTCGGCACTGATGCCTGCTCCGGTAAGTACAACTACTTTTTTCATCTTTCTGTTTTGATCCTGAAAATATATAATTTTTCTGAGCATCCATAATAGCTATATATTGGCATACAAACTCTTTTATATGGAGGAATTTTCTAATTTCGTCCCTATGAAAACAGATCGTACCCTACTCAAGTACCTTGAGGATATGTTGACCCCGGCCCGGATTGAACTTTTCAAACGGGTACTTTCCCATCGGACAAAACATTTTACAGTAGTGGTTCAGGATGTATACCAACTTCACAATGCCAGTGCGGTGATCCGCAGTTGTGATGTGTTTGGGGTGCAGGATATTCATATAATAGAAGAACAACTGGGAAAAAGAATTGACAGAGAAATCGCTATGGGAGCCCAGAAATGGGTGGATGTTCATCGCCATTCCTCCTCCCAGCGCTGCCTGGAAGCATTAAAAAAAGATGGATATGCCATTGTGGCTACCTCTCCCCATAAAGGGGTTCCGCTTCAAGATTTTGATATTTCCCAGAAGGCGGCCATTTGTTTTGGAAATGAAAGAGACGGGCTCTCGCCGGAGGTATTAGAAAGTGCCGATGCATTTTTGCACATCCCTATGGTGGGTTTCACCGAAAGTCTGAATTTATCGGTCTCGGCAGCGATCGTTTTGCAGGAATTAACCCATCGTTTAAGAAACAGTGAGATTTCATGGCAGCTCACCAAGGAGGAGGTGCTAAATAAACGCCTGGATTGGGCAAAGAAAAACCTTAAATCCGTCGACCTGATTCTGGAACGGTACCACAACCTTCAATCCCATAAAAGCTAATGACTTTGTTCTTCTACATTCTCATTGGTTGTATAACCTTTGTGGCCTTTTTACATACCTGGGTAAAAAAGGAATTTGACCGGAGCCGGACAGTTTTAATCAATAAACCCAAGGCAGAGGTGTACGGTTATATCCGGCAATTACAATTGCAACCAAATTGGCTTCCCTGGTTTGAGAGCAGGACAGGCGTAATCTTGAAATTCAAAGGTGAGGAAGGGAAGGAGGGGGCGACTCTTTACTGGAGGATGCAGCACAAGTATTTTGAGGAGGAAGGAATAGAGCGAATCACCAAGATTAAACCCGGCATGGTCCTGGAAACTCAGTTTTTTTTCCTGAAGCCACATAAAACCTATTTTGAAAGCTATATGGCCGTAAAGGAACTTGACGATGAAAGAACTAAGTTGTTATGGGGAATTCGGGGAACCCATCGATTTCCGGCCTCAGTGCTTTCGATGTTTTTTGATTTTAATGGGCGTTTAGAGCAGAATATTGAAGAAGGACTCGAGAATATCAAGTTTAATCTTGAGAACAGGTAAACCGATCCAAGAGGTTTGAGCGCGGCGGGTCATACGAGTCATTTTCGTACCTGCGGAATTTTGCGTATATTACTTAACTAAAAGACCTGGCCTTGTGCTCTGCACGGAGCCCCCAGATGCAGTATGCTTCAACCAGGTTTAGCAAACTCCCTATGCAAATGGAAAAAGTAACCAAACCTAAAGTTAAAACTCTTGCTACAGGGCAACATTTAGTAGCCAAACAAATGCAAGCCGAAAAAGGCGATCTTTTGCCGGAACACCAGGCGGATGTGGAATCTATTCTCTTTATTCATGAAGGATCCTGCACCCTGAGAATAGATGGTGAAGATAAGCCTCTCAAACCCAATGATGCTTATATCATTCCGCCCAATGTCAGGCATCAGATCAAAGTTGAGGAAGGCAATTTTAAGGGAACGCACTTCATGCCTAAGGAAATCAAGTTCGAGTACTTCTAATACAAGGCTGATCAGCTACCCGTTAACCCCGGTTTAAAACTCTGTATTCTTCATAACAGCCACTCATGGCATCCAGAATCTGCAGGTCGTTGGCGGTTTCTATAAAATCCTGAGAGTAATTGCAACGCCTCAGGATCTCATCGATATCGAGCCGGTCAATCTGGAGGAGAGCCATTAGCGTCTGCCGGTCGAATTTATTCATCAACAGGTTTCTAATTTCATCATCCTCCTTCATCTTCCGGAGTTTCCGCATGTTTTTACCCTGTCTTCCGAAGAGATTGTATAAGGCATCCGCAGGATTAAAAACAGCGCCCAGTACTCTTGAAAGGGCGCTTGGACTATGATCTCCGCCTTCATATCCGGTATTAAGACCCGAAATGCTATAGCGGTAATTCTCGTATATAGGGATGTTGCGGGCGTCAATTTCAAGATAGCCCGTCAGCTGTACAGGCTGAACCACTACCTCTTCCAGAGCGATTCCCAACTCCGTCATCTTTACCTTTACTTCTCCAAATCTGAACCAGTCGTTGGTGACCCGTACCTTAATGGCCTTAAATCCGAGGTACGAGAAGTACAGCGTGTCGTTTACTACGGCCTGAATCTCAAAGTTACCTTCCTCATCACTCACCGCTCCACGAACCTGGTTCAGGTTCACGATGTGCGCATTGTTGATGGGAACGTCATTTGCCGCATTCAATACTTTCCCGGAAACCACAGTAGTGTCCTGGCTGTACGACAATAGACTGAACAGTAAGAACAGGGGGATAAAATATTTCTCCATGGTAAAAATTCGGCTTAAAAGTAATAAATACTATTGAAAACCGTACCAAACATACCATTACTTACTGCAATATTACTTCGCCTTGGACCTTCTGCGGTTAAAAGAGCTCTCCACATTGCGGCTTTTGGCACCTTTTCCTTTTTTGGATTTTTTGCCATCGAACTTTCCACCCGATTTGAACCGTTTGCCCTCTGACCCTTTAAAAGATTTTCTGGAACGTCCTTCTCCGGATTTAGTGCGTTCCACATTAATTTCTCTTCCCTGGTGACGCAGCCCCTGAAATATCGGTAGAACCTCGTCTGCCTTATCAGCATCTACATTAAAAAACGAGAAACTGCTTTTTACCTCTACACGGCTCACTTCGTCCCGTTTCAGGTCCAGGGTGGCCTTAAGGAAATCTTTGAGGCTCATCCAGTCAAAATCGTCTTTTTCTCCCACGTTAATGAAGAAACGGACGCTCCCATCACTCTGATCTCTACCATCATTGGAAACTCCGGCATTGAGGTCATTGCTTTTTTGGTAATAGTTATGGAACCGGGTAAACTGGACAGAAAAGAATTTCTTGATGAGTTCTTCTCGGGAAAAACCTTCTAATACTTCTTCAATGCCTGAAAGGAAGGGATCAATTTCAGAATTAATCTGGGTGTTTTTAATTTCGTTTGCCAGATGGAATAACTGTACCTGACAAATTTCCTTCCCATCGGGAATGCTCTTGTGCTCGAAATTTTGACCAATGATGCGTTCAATGCTCTTTATTTTTCGCTGCTCACTTTTGGAAACGATGACCATGGAAACACCGCTTTTACCCGCACGGCCTGTCCGGCCACTTCTGTGGGTATAAGTTTCAATTTCGTCCGGAAGCTGATAGTTGATCACATGAGTGACATCCACCACATCAATCCCCCGAGCTGCTACATCCGTCGCGACCAACATCTGAATCTGATGATTCCGGAAACTCTTCATCACCAAATCGCGCTGGTTCTGACTGAGATCCCCGTGAAGGGCTGCGGCGTTGTACCCGTCTTCAATTAACTGCTCGGCTACTTTCTGGGTATCGCGCTTGGTCCGGCAAAATATCACGGAAAAAATATCGGGATTGGCATCGGCCAATCTCTTTAATGCAGCATATCGATCCCGCGCATTCACCACGTAATACTCATGGGAAACATTTGCGCTTCCCGTGTTTTTGGTTCCCACGGTGATTTCTACCGGCTGCTTCATAAAGTGCTTGGCAATGGTAGCAACCTCTTTGGGCATGGTGGCCGAAAACAACCAGGTGTGCTTGGCCTGAGGAGTATGGGAAAGAATGGATTTAATATCTTCCAGAAATCCCATGTTTAACATCTCATCGGCTTCGTCCAGCACACAATAATCAATGGCGGAAATATCTACCATCCTGCGATTGACCATATCCTGCATCCTGCCAGGAGTAGCCACCACAATCTGGGCACCCCGTTGGATTTGCTTGGCCTGATCTGAAATGCTGGCGCCACCATAAATAGCTACCACATGAAGACCAGGATGATATTTAGAGTAATTTTTTAGTTCATTGGTGATTTGCAGGCACAGCTCCCGGGTGGGAGAAAGAATTAAGGCCTGCGTCTCTTTGTTTTGAATGTTGATTTTCTGGATCAGAGGAAAGCCAAAGGCGGCTGTTTTTCCGGTTCCAGTCTGGGCAAGGGCTACAAGGTCTGTATCTCGTTCCAGTAAAATAGGAATGGCTTTCTGCTGCACTTCACTCGGGGTTTGAAACCCCATATCGTTAATTGCATTAAGCAGTTCGCGATCTAATCCTAATTGTTCAAATTGCGTCATATAAATTTAAATAAGCGGCAAAGGTACGGATATCCTTCTTGCTACAAGCAAAAATATTCAAGTATTTCACAATGAATTATTTAGATAGAAATTTGACCAGTTTTTGAACTGCTTTTCCTCTGTGACTGATGGCAGATTTTGCAGCGAGTGACATCTGAGCGAAGGTTTTGTCCTGTCCCTGAGGCAAAAAAACCGGATCGTATCCGAAACCTTCCGTGCCACTCGGGCTGCGGGTGATCTCCCCCACGCAAATCCCTGTAAATAAATGCTCCCGGTCCCCCTGAACCAGGGCAATCACCGTTCGAAACTGGGCTCTGCGATTGGATTGGTCCTCTAATTCTCTCAGGAGCCTGGAGATATTATCAGCATCATTTTTGGCCTCTCCTGCATAACGGGCAGAGTAGACTCCGGGGGCTCCTCCCAGGGCTTCCACCTCAAGTCCAGTGTCATCTGCAAAACAATCTTTCCCGTAGTGCTGTTTTATGTACCGGGCTTTTTGAAGCGCATTGCCCTGAATAGTAGGTGCGGTTTCTGCAATATCCTCATGGCATCCGATGTCTTGAAGAGAAACCAGTTTTATATGCGCTGGCAAAATAGCCTGTAGTTCTTTTAATTTATTGGGATTATGTGTGGCAAATACGATTTCCATGCTTTCGATTAAAGGGGTTTATCTGTGGTGATAGGGTTCATTGCGAAGAATACTGAACCCTCTGTAGAGTTGTTCCACCAGAAACAAGCGGACCATCTGGTGGGAGAAAGTCATTTTCGAAAGAGAAAGTTTCTGGTGCGCATGCTGATAGACTTCAGGAGAAAAACCATAAGGTCCGCCAATAACCAGTACCAACTGTTTCATCCCGCTATTGAGCCGTTTTTGCAGGAACTGGGCAAAGTCTTCGGAGGAAAACTGTTTCCCCTTCTCGTCTAGTAGTACTACAAAATCAGAAGGGGCGATTTGAGCCAGAATCTCTTTTCCTTCCCGCTCTTTTTGCTGCGCAGGATCCAGGGATTTGGTGTTTTTCAGGTCCGGAATAATGACCATCTCGAAGCGGTTGTAATGTTCCAGGCGTTTTACATACTTGTCAATGAGCGCCTTGAGGTGACTCTCATCTGTTTTTCCAACACAGAGCAATTTTATGGTCATTATCTTATATTCGTGATTACTTCGTAACTTTAGCAAAAATAGGGACTAATGATCACAAATGAATACCTGGACCAGGAAATAGACCGAATCATTACTACTGCCATAAAAGAGGATGTAGGTGATGGCGATCACAGTGCCATGGCCTGTATACCACAAGATGCCCGGGGAAAAGCCAAATTACTGGTAAAGGAAAGCGGCGTTCTGGCAGGAATGGAATTTGCCCGCCGGGTCTTCGAAAAAACAGACCCTGAGTTGAAAATGCAGTCCCTGCTTAAAGATGGAGATGCCATAAGAAAGGGAGACATTGCTTTCTATATAGAAGGGCCCTCACGGGCTATTCTGCGGGCCGAGCGCCTGGTCTTAAACGGAATGCAACGCATGAGCGCCATTGCCACCAAAACCCGGGCCTTTGTGAATCAATTGGAAGGTACCGGAGCAAAAATTCTGGACACTCGAAAAACCACTCCGGGAATCCGGGTTTTAGAGAAATGGGCCGTGCGCATCGGAGGAGGAAAAAACCACCGGTTTGGTTTGTTTGATATGATCATGCTCAAAGACAATCATATTGACTTTTCCGGAGGGGTAAAAAAGGCCATTGAAAAGACCAATCGGTATTTAGAAGCCCAATCGCTGAACCTGGAAATAGTGATTGAAGCCCGGTCCATGGAGGAAATAAAACAGATACTGGAAGTAGGCGGGGTGGACCGGATATTAATTGACAATTTTAATTTTCAGGAAACCAAGGAGGCAGTGAAACTTATAGGTGGCAGGTTTAAAACTGAGTCCAGTGGGGGTATCACCCTTGAAACGGCACGCCAATATGCCGAGTGTGGAGTAGATTATATTTCCAGCGGGTCCCTGACACATTCGGTTCATAATCTTGATCTGAGTTTAAAAGCCATGGAGTAAATGGTGGATCCTGAGGCAGGAAAATCTCGCGGGAAGAGCAAGTTCACCAGGTGGTGGACCAGAAAGTCCAAAGCTGTTGTTCTTCCCGGTCTTGAAGGGATGACCCTGTATGACCTCATTATTATTTTCATCGTAGGTCTTGTAAAAGGGACTTTTTCTACCCGGGCCAGTGCCATCGCATTTAGTTTTTTTATGGCCCTTTTCCCGTTTCTGCTCTTTATGCTCAACCTGATTCCATTCATCGATTTTATTGATGATTTCCAGCTGGAATTTTTGGTTTTTATAGACGCTATGTTGCCGCCCGACACGGTTTCTTTCTTCAATGATATTTTTCTGGATATTGCGGCCAAAAAAAGGGGGGGACTACTTTCCGCTGCTTTTGTTCTTTCCATTTTTTTAATGACCAACGGAGTGAATGCTATTTTTACCGGTTTTGAATTCTCCTATCACACCAGGGTCAACCGTTCCATAATCAGACAATACCTTGTTGCGTTGGGGGTATCCATTATCCTGGCCATCTTGATACTGACCACGGTGGTGGTAACAATTTACCTGACCTATATACTGGAAGATCTTAAAAATGAAGGAGTGGTCTCCAATGAGGAGACCTGGATCGGAATAGGGAGGTATGCCGTTTTTGTCTGCATGATCTACCTGATTGTGGCGATTCTTTATTTTTCGGGGACCCGGGAAGGGCGATTGTCCAAGTTTTTCTCAGTTGGAGCTTTCTTCAGTACGCTTCTCAT
>JAJUIC010000130.1 GCA_029265595.1 Flavobacteriaceae bacterium | reverse complement strand
TGGAGCCGGTGGAGCCGGAGGCCAGATTTTCAACATAGGAAAGTCCAAGGCAAAACTCTTTGACCAGAATTCCGATGTAAAAGTGAGCTTCAAGGATGTGGCTGGTCTGGAAGGTGCAAAAGAAGAGGTTCAGGAAATTGTGGACTTCTTAAAAAACCCGGAAAAATACACTTCGTTGGGTGGTAAAATACCTAAGGGAGCCCTGCTTGTAGGGCCTCCGGGAACTGGAAAAACCTTATTGGCTAAAGCCGTAGCCGGAGAAGCAAAAGTCCCCTTCTTCTCTTTATCCGGTTCCGACTTTGTGGAAATGTTTGTGGGAGTGGGAGCATCTCGGGTTCGGGATCTCTTCAAACAAGCCAAGGAGAAATCTCCTGCAATTATTTTTATTGATGAAATTGACGCCATTGGACGGGCAAGAGGCAAAAGTAACTTCTCGGGATCGAATGACGAGCGGGAAAACACCCTGAACCAGTTACTCACAGAAATGGATGGATTCGGCACCAATACCAACGTCATTGTATTGGCCGCCACCAACCGTGCCGATGTACTGGATAAGGCATTGATGCGAGCCGGAAGGTTCGACCGCCAAATCTACGTCGACTTACCGGACGTTCGCGAGCGGGAAGAAATATTCGAAGTACATCTCCGGCCTCTCAAAAAAGTAGCCGATGAACTGGATACAGAATTCATGGCTAAACAAACTCCTGGCTTCTCTGGAGCTGACATTGCCAACGTGTGTAATGAAGCTGCCCTGATAGCGGCCAGAAAAGGACGTTCGGCCGTTGGTAAACAGGACTTTTTGGATGCTGTTGACCGGATTGTGGGGGGGCTTGAAAAGAAAAACAAGATTATTACACCGGAGGAAAAAACAGCCATCGCATTTCACGAAGCCGGTCACGCAACTGTGAGCTGGATGCTGGAGCATGCCGCTCCTCTGGTGAAAGTAACCATAGTTCCCCGCGGACAGTCCCTGGGAGCCGCCTGGTACCTACCTGAAGAAAGACTGATTGTTCGCCCGGAACAGATGCTCGATGAAATGTGTGCTGCCATGGGAGGACGTGCCGCAGAAAAGGTAATGTTCGATCAGATTTCAACCGGTGCTTTGAGCGACCTGGAAAAAGTTACCCGACAAGCTAAAGCTATGGTAACCATCTACGGGCTCAATAAAACCATCGGGAACATAACCTATTACGATTCTTCAGGTCAAAGCGAATACAGCTTTACCAAGCCCTATAGCGAGAAAACAGCTGAACTGATTGACAAGGAAATCTCTAACATTATTGAAGAGCAATATCAACGGGCAATTAAAATCCTTACCGAAAACAAGGACAAGCTTATTCAGCTGGCTGAAATCCTACTCGATAAAGAGGTAATCTTCAAAGATAACCTGGAGGAGATTTTCGGGAAACGACCCTTTAAGACAAGAGACGATCAAGTCAACGAGGCAAGACCGGTAAAGGAAGGCGATATAAAAGAAGCTGAAGTCATAGAGGATGAGGCGCAGCAGAATCCCACACCTGTAACCGGACGGGAACAAAGGCCCAGTCCTGGGGAGCAAAGGGAAGACGAAAAATAGGCCCTATACGTAAAAAATCTTATTTCGTGGTCGCCATGAGATAAGATTTTTTACCTTTGGGTAAAATGGTATTGTTTAATATGTTTATCTTCTATGCGTCTATTTAGAAATTTATTTAAAACTAACTCTAAATCAGACAAAGGTCAGGAGAAACCCGAAACGCCTGAGCGGAGCAAATACATGCCCGAAATCCAGCTGCCGACTGATGAGCGTTTTATGCTCAATTTCAAAAACAACGGCGGGAAATTTCTTTACTGCGAGAATGAGCAGGAGATGACGGAGGCTTTTGATAACATTTTGTTAGAAAATGACTGGTATGAACAATTGACCTGTTGTTTTGATCCGGTACTTCGTGAACGGTTTAAAAATTACAACCTCTCCTTCACCACCTCCGGAGAAGCCGCATTCTTCCTTTCTACTTGTGAATACCTAATTGCCAACGATGGCTCCATCCTAATATCTTCCAATCAAATCAAGGAAAAGAAATTGGGGGAATTACCTACAAATTTTGTTATACTGGCATCTACCAGCCAATTGATAGATGCTATTGGTGAAGGTCTCAGGGGAATCAAAAATAAAAACAGAAATCATATTCCCACCAATATCACGACCATAAAAAATTTCGAAAACGACAAAGAAGGGGATTTTATGAGTTACGGAAGTAGTACAAAAAACCTATATTTGCTGCTTTTGGAAGACTTATAACATGAAGGAAAACTTAATTAGGGCTTTATCGGGAATTATCTATGTTTCCATCTTAGTAGTCTCGATTTATGCCTCTGAGTTCGCCTTCACCACCCTTTTTCTACTCTTCGGTTTTGTGTGCCTGTGGGAACTTCAGCGTTTATTACGCTTGAGCAGTACGCTGAGTTATGTTCTACTGGTGGTCATGTTCTATGTTTTCAGTTATCAACGGCTGAGCCCTGATGCCACCATGGTCCTTCTGCTAGTCACGCTCTTTGTAAATCTGTTTCTTGTCAAGGATCTCCTACTGGTTTATAAGATCCCGATATTTGAAAAGAAGAAATACGTGGTCATCATTTTCTATCTGATCGCCTCATTAATCTTTTTGACCCTTATTCCCAGCTACACCGGTGATTTTACCCCGGAACTTATTGTAGGGGTATTTGTGCTGATCTGGGTAAACGATACCTTCGCGTATCTAATCGGCAAGAACTTTGGCAAGAATAAGCTATTCGAGCGCATCTCACCCAAAAAAACCATAGAAGGATTTTTTGGGGGATTTATTTTTACAGCAATTGGAAGCTATGTAGTGTATATCACTACTGGCCTATTGAATTTTCCAACCTGGCTTGGGATAGGGGTTATTTTATCGATTTTTGGTACCTTGGGGGACCTGATCCAGTCAAAATTCAAAAGACAGGCTGGAGTTAAAGATAGCGGGAGCCTCATGCCGGGCCATGGAGGCATGTTTGATCGACTGGACAGTATTATCTTCTCCAGTCCATTTGTATATGGTTTTTTACAATTAGTGAATTATGTTTCATAAGGAAGGTTATAAAATTATGGCCACCACAGTAATCGTACTGGTTGGGGTCAATCTTCTTTCCCGAATGTTCCTGACGAGCCAATCGGCCAGGCTGGTGATTCTGATGGGAAGCATTTTGCTGTTTTTATTAATCATTCAGTTCTTCAGAAACCCCAAACGACGAACCGTGATTAATGAGGCTTCTGTCATAGCCCCGGTTGATGGAAAGGTGGTTGTAATTGAAGAAGTTTTCGAAGGGGAGTATTTCAAGGAGAACAGGCTGATGATCTCGGTTTTTATGTCACCTATCAATGTGCATGTTACACGCCATCCTGTAAACGGAGTCGTAAAATATAGTAAATACCATCCTGGAAAATATCTGGTCGCATGGCATCCAAAGGCCAGTGAAGAAAATGAGCGCACTACCGTAGTGGTGGAAAACATGAACTCCATTGAAATTCTTTACCGGCAGATTGCAGGTGCCCTGGCAAAGAGGATTGTAAATTATGCCCAGGTCGGCCAGCAGGTCGTTCAGGGAACCGACAGTGGTTTCATCAAGTTCGGATCCAGAGTGGATGTTTACCTCCCTCTTAATGCAGATGTTCTGGTAGAACTAGGACAAAAAGTCAAAGGTGGAATCACCGAAATTGCCACCCTCCCCTAATCTATTAAATGGAATTATGGCCCTGGAAGAAGAACTCGAAAGAAGATTTGAAGAGGCATATGAAATAGCTTCAAATACCACACAAAAATTCCCTCCTGATCTCCTGCTTCAGTTTTATGCGTACTATAAACGAGCAACCAATCAGGCCTATGCGCGCCCGATGAAGTCCGATCCCAATCTGGTGGATGCCTTCAAGATGAACGCCTTGTTTCAGGTGAAAAATCTCACCCGATGGGAGGCCATGCAGGCCTATATTGAACTGGTGGAAACCCACATCACTAACAAAGACGAATCTCCGGGAGACTAATCCCTTTTGCTCCCTGAAAGTGACCAGGTAAATAGGGTAACCCAACCAGCAGAAGGAAAGTTTCCATCTGCCGGCCTGGGTTTTACTTTAATTATTTCAGGGCCTTTATACTGGCCTGTACGGCCTCAATCTTAGCCTCAGCGTCCCTCTTTTTCTGTCTTTCGATCTCCACTACTTTCTCAGGAGCATTCTGCACAAACCGCTCGTTTGAAAGCTTTTTATCTACCGCTTTTAAGAATCCCTGGTGGTACTTCAGCTCCTCCTGAAGTTTGGAAATTTCAGCTTCAACATCAACCGTTCCGGCAACTGGTATGAAATATTCATTTGATTTCACGCGAAAAGACAAAGCACCCTGAACCTGATCAGCAACATATTCAAGCTTAGAGATATTCCCCATCTTTTGAATCACAGGGTCAAAACGGTCACTTCCCCCCTCATGATTTAAGACCTGTAGTTGCAAGCCATCTTTAAAGGGAATGTTCTTCTTCTTACGTATACTTCTTATGCCGGAAATAACATCCGCTGCCAAATCAAATTCTCTTATAATATCCTGATCAAAGGGCTGTTGGCCGGGCCAGGAGGAAACAATAAGGGCCTGCTGAGGAGTTCTATCGGCCAATTGTTGCCATATTTCCTCAGAAACAAACGGAACAAAAGGATGAAGAATCTTCAGATTATCTTCCAGAATTTCCACCACGGCTTTAAAAGTGGCAGCATCTATAGCCGCACCATAAGCGGGTTTAACCATTTCCAGCAGCCAGGAACAATAGTCGTCCCAAACCAATTTATAGGTTGCCATTAAGGCGTCACTTATTCTGTACTTCGAATAATGACTCTCAATTTCTCCCAGCGTCATCTGAAAACGGGCCCGATACCACGCAATGGCCAGACGTGTAGCCTGAGGCTGCTCCGTATCCTGGGATACTTTCCAGCCCTTAATCAACTTAAAGGAGTTCCATATCTTATTGACAAAGCCACTGCCCTGTTTACATAAATCCTGATCAAACATCAGATCGTTACCGGCTGGAGAACTCAGTAACATACCTACCCGGACCCCATCTGCACCGTATTTTTTTATAAGCTCAAGGGGGTCAGGAGAGTTCCCCAGAGACTTGGACATCTTCCGCCGTTGTTTGTCCCGTACAATACCCGTGAGATA
>JAJUIC010000019.1 GCA_029265595.1 Flavobacteriaceae bacterium | reverse complement strand
TAAGCACGTTTTTATGGAAAAGCCAGTGGCTACCGATGCCCCGGGAGTGAGAAAGGTCCTGGAGATGGCCCGCAAAGCTGATGAGAACAATTTGAAGGTAGTGGTTGGACTGCAGCGCAGGTATCAGGAAAACTACCGGGCCATTTACGAACAGGTGAAGCAGGGAAAAATAGGAAAAATTACCGGAGGTCAGGTGTACTGGAACAGCTCGGGGGTATGGGTGAATCCACGGAAACCTGAATATACGGAATTGGAATACCAAATGAGAAACTGGTATTACTTCAACTGGCTGTGTGGGGATCACATACTGGAACAGCACATCCACAACATAGATGTGGCCAACTGGTTTGTCGGAGAATTTCCGCAGTCTGCACAGGGTATGGGAGGTCGACAGGTTCGTACCGGGAAGGAATTCGGTGAAATATACGACCACCACTTCGTGGAATTCAAGTACCCCTCAGGAGCAATCATTTCCAGTCAGTGTCGACACCAGCCCAACACCATGCGCAAAGTAGCTGAGGATTTTCAAGGAACACAGGGGAAGATTGACACCAATGATGCCGGAACTGCTTACCTTCACGATTGGGATGGAAATGAAATTTTCAGAGCTACCAACTCAGAAGGCCATAACCCCTACCAGGAAGAACACAACGAGCTTTTCAAAGCCATCAGAAACAACAAGCCCCTGAACGATGCTGAAATAGGGGCCAAAAGCACCCTCGCGGCCATTATGGGAAGAATGGCCACTTATACCGGACAGGTTATTTCATGGGAGGATGCTTTAAATTCTGACGAGCTATTGATGCCGGAAGAGATTGACTGGAGTTATAATCCGGTTCCACAGCCAGGTCCAGATGGATTCTATCCAATTCCAATCCCTGGACAAATGCCAATAACTAAAAAAGAAAGTCCTAAGCTGTAGTATCAGCAGGTAAACTATAATATCAATAACCAAAAACTCTAACCAATATGAAAAAACTATTTTCCACCAGCTTCCTGATGGCATTTATGGCTCTGTCCCTAAGCGCATGTAAAAATTCTGAGCAATCAGAAAAAAATCAGGTCATTAATAATCAGGATACCACCGAGCTTTCCCAGGAGCCTTTTTTTAAGCTATCCCTGGCACAATGGTCCCTAAATCCAATGATCAGTTCGGGAGAATTGAATGCTATGGATTTTGCCCAGAAAGCGAGTGAATTGGGGTTTGACGGCATCGAGTACGTGACCGGCTATTACTCCGCGATGATAAAGGATGCTGATGATCCACAGGCTGCCCTTCAGGAAATTCTGGAGGAGCTAAAGGCAAAAAGTGAAGAGTATAACGTGGAGAACGTACTTATCATGGTGGATGGGGAAGGAAGTCTGGCCAGTAACAGTGAGGAAGAGCGAAATCAGGCAGTTGACAATCACAAAAAATGGGTGGATGCAGCTGAATTCTTAGGAGCTCAATCTATCAGAGTTAACCTTTTTGGCAGTACGGATCCTCAGGAGTGGAAAGCAAATGCAGTGGACGGCCTGCGAAAAATTTCTGAATATGCCGCTCAGAAAAACATCAACGTACTGGTAGAAAACCACGGTCAACTTTCATCCCATGCCGGGTATCTGGCTCAGGTGATGGAAGAGGTCAATCTACCCAATTGTGGTACTTTACCGGACTTTGGTAATTTCTGTATTCGCAGAGAGTCCGGAGCCCAGTGGTCCGGAAACTGTGCGCAGGAGTACCCCATTTACCAGGGGATTGAAGAAATGATGCCCTATGCCAAGGCGGTCAGTGCTAAATCCTATGATTTTGATGAATCGGGTCAGGAAACCAAACTGGATTATGAGCGTATCCTTAAGATCGTAAAAGATGCGGGATATACAGGTTACGTAGGAGTGGAATATGAAGGAAGCCGACTTTCCTCCGAAGAAGGAATATTGGCTACCAAAGAACTTCTGATTGAAGAAGGAAGTAAACTAAATAAATAAGACGCTGTAGATTAAGTGTCCGACGTCAAAGAAGAATTAAAGAAAATGAGCAACAAAATTAAGCTGGGAATTCTCGGAGGAGGTGGTAATTCGCTGATCGGTGGCATGCACCGCCTTGCAGCCGTTATGCATGATCAGTATGAAGTAGTGGGTGGCGTTTTCAGCAGAGATGCCCAGGAAGGCAAACGTCATGCTGCTTCCATAGGCATCGACACCAACCGGGCTTATCCCGATTTGGACACCTTAATTGCCAAAGAGGCCCAGCTTCCAGAAGAAGAACGAATGAAGGTGGTGTCGATTTTGACGCCTAATTTTGCACATTTTGAAATGGCCAGACTCCTATTAGAAAACGGTTACCATGTGATTTGCGAAAAACCCCTGACAACCACCTATCAGGAAGCCAAGATACTTGCAGAACTTCAGCAGAAACGCAACCGCATTTTTGCCGTCACCTATACCTATACCGGGTATCCCATGATCCGTCAAATGCGGGAAATGATCAGGGGCGGTCAACTGGGAAACATCCAGAAGGTTGACGTGCAGTATTATCAGGGTTGGATTAATCCTATCATTCACGATTCTGCGAAAAGAGCCCAAACCTGGCGGCTTGATCCTGAAAAATCTGGGATCAGCTGTTGTGTGGGTGATATTGGAACGCATGGATTCGGGATGATTGAATATGTAACGGGTTTAAAGGTGCAATCGCTGCTATCTGACCTGAATCACATGTACCGGGACAACCAATTGGATATCGATGCCACCATTTTGCTGCGTTTCTCGGAGTTTGTAAAGGGAGTACTGCGGACCAGTCAAATTGCCACAGGAGAGGAAAATAATTTCTCCGTGAGTGTATATGGGGATAAGGCCGGAATCAAATGGGAACAGGAAAATCCAAATTATCTGTACCTCCTGCAGGAGGGAGAACCAATTCGGGTACTAAAGCCAGGGCATTCTTATAATAGCCCGCTCTCTCTTGAGGCTACTAAGATTCCCCCTGGACATCCGGAAGGAATCTTCGATGCCATGGGGAACATCTATAAGGGAGTGGCTAAGGCTATTCATGAAGAACCCTTCGATCAGGCTGAATTTCCTTCCATTACTGAAGGCGTGCGGGGTATGAAGTTCATAGAAAAAACCGTACAATCTCATAACGATGGAAATGTTTGGGTCCACCTGGACGATTAAAAAATCACTTTATAACCATCAGGGTCGGGAACTTTCCGACCCTTTTTTATTGGTCCGTATAGGTTCTGTATGAGGCCCCCACTTGGATTTCCTAAATAAAATTCCACCCTCGCCAATTCTCGAGGTGTGGCATTAGAAAGCTGCACATTTAACAAGAAGCTTTTCCACTCCCATGGAAAAGAATCGTTGGACCGCCCTACTTTTTTAAAATTGAACGATTTTTTTTCTATATTAGCTAAACAGTCTTTTAGACTTCTGAATAGAAACTCAGGACCATAAGAAGGCTTTTCTGTAGTCCCGTTCTCCAAGATGGAAAAGACGCAACAATCCAACAAATGAATAGCTATGGCTCCGGCACCGTTCATAAACCCGCAATTCAAGAAGGGACCTGCCAGGTCCAGAAGTATGCGACGGCCGTTTTTGAAAGGTGAAGCTCCCTTTCCCGAAGTCAAAGCCGCCCTTTTGAAATATCAGATTCCTACAGCTAATAAAACCCTATACGACATCCTGCGCCTGCTCCATAACAAACTTAAGGATCATTATGAGACCTGTCAATGCAGAACTCAAGGAGGATCGAAAAAGAATGATGAAGGTTCCCACCAGGTTTGTACGGAATTATTAGCGCTAATCAATCACACCAAAAAACTCGTCCGCTGGCTCTATAAAGACCAGCCGGCCGCAATGCCGTACAAATTAAAGCTGGAACTTTACCGGACTCCCGTAGGGAACAAACACTAAAAAGGTTTAACTGAAGATTCGATCATCAGATACCCCTAAATGACAGTATTCATAAAGAGGAAAGGCATGTGACATATATCCTTGCTCGTCCATAACAACCAATTCAATTTGTATCCTTAAGGGAATTTCATCACCTGTATCCTGATCAATTCCAAGCCGCCGAACCTTCGTGTGATAAAACATTTTCCTCATTTCCTTCAATTTAACCGGCGAATGTAATTAAAAAAATCTGCGATACCGACGCTTCCCGCCAGTTTTTCAGCAGAGGACCCTACAACCCCACTTATACCTCTTTTATTTGGTGTAGGCCTTATTAGTAAGTTCGTTAAAATTAACTACCATAACTTGCTCAATGACAATATTTTAATTACTTTTATAACGGGTAATGGTGTGAAAACCTCACAGTTCATGAATTCCATGAGGAACTTTATAGCTGTGAGGTTTTTTAAAAATGCAGACCTGCATTTCTACCGCTAAAAGAAAAACCTATGATGCCGAATCGTCCAGAATCTTTTTCTGCCCGCACCAGATGGTTTCTACTAATTATTCTGGGAGCGCTTCTGCTGGTTTCTTGTGGTAGCTCAAAAAGAGGTGCCGTCCCCTCCAGTATGGACGATTTAAGTAATCTCATTGAGAGCCGCCAGTTTGAAATAGAGCACGACTGGGCCGTTCCTCAGCGCGGACGGAATATTAATTTAACAGGGATTGCCAATTACATACGAGTGGAAGGGGATTCCGTTCAACTCTTTCTTCCCTATTTCGGAGTCAGACACTTTGGAGGAGGCTATGGCGACGGCGGTGGCATAGAATACGAAGGTTTACTCCAGGAGCTGGAGATTAAACAGGAGGAGCGGCGCATGCTGATGACCTTCGACGCAGGAGAAAGCAGCGAAGGGTACCAATTCCACATCACCCTCTACCCTAATGGAAACGTCAACACCACCGTCATCAGTACCCAGCGTGATAACATTTCCTATCGGGGAACGGTTCGGGAACGCGTCGTCCAGGAGCAATAATAAAATCTTATAGTTAGGATAAAGTCCGTTAAAGACTACTGGGAACGGAGATGCTTTGATTACATTTATAAGTAAAAGATGTTGATTTACAACATTGTACGAATAAATAACTGTGTAATTAAAACTCCAGACCTATGCTAGCAATGAATTTTCGCGGTCCCTTCCGAGTTCGGGCTGACCGCCATGCTCCTTATCCTGAAATAGAACATCCTGAAGATTGTATTGTCCGTGTTCTGCGTTCCTGTATATGTGGTTCCGATCTCCATCTTTATCACGGTCTGGTTCCCGATACCCGCGTGGGAACTATTTTCGGACATGAATTCATTGGGGAAGTAGTTGAAACCGGAAGCCAGGTTCAGAAATTAAAAGTAGGAGACCGGATCTCCGTCCCTTTTAATATTTCCTGTGGCAGGTGCGTCTTTTGTAAACAGGAATTGTATGGTTTATGTCACGAAGTCAATGCTCAGGCGACTGCCACCGGGGGTATTTTTGGTTATTCCCATACCTGTGGAGGCTATCACGGAGGTCAGGCAGAGTACGTTCGGGTTCCGTATGCTGATGTTGGCCCCACAGTTATTCCTGACTGGATGGATCTGGATGATGCGGTCATGCTTACCGATGTAGTTCCGACAGCCTATCAGGCAGCCGAAATGGGAGGTATTCAGGAGGGAGACACCGTGGTCGTCTTTGGAGCAGGCCCAATTGGAATTATGACCGCCAAATGCGCCTGGTTATTTGGAGCAGGACGCGTGATCATTATCGATCAGTTGGATTACAGATTGGAATTCGCCCAGCAGTATGCCCAGTGTGATGCCTATAATTTCAACCACCTGAACGATCCGGTAGTTTTCATAAAACAACTTACTGATTCCCTGGGAGCAGATGTATGTATCGATGCGGTCGGGTGTGAGGCTGCCGGCGACGCCATGAATACCTTGCTGGGCCGGAAGTTGTTACTTCAGGGTGGAAGCACCACTGCCCTGCATTGGGCCATTAACTCGGTGAAGAAAGGAGGAATCGTCTCTATAGTCGGAGTATACGGTCCTACCAATGCGCTGGTGCCAATAGGGAACGTGGTCAATAAGGGAATCACCATTCGAGCCAGTCAGGCTTCAGTAAAGCGCGTGGTTCCACGGCTCATGCAGTATGTCAAGGATGGGATCATTAACCCCAAAGAACTGATTACGCATCGACTGCCTCTGGAAGAAGTTGCCGAAGGTTACCATCTTTTTTCGGCCAAACGGGACAATATCATAAAACCGGTATTAATTCCACCTTCCGCCTAAGATGCATTTAAAATTGGAAATTCGATCTTTTTGTATAATTAGATAAGCAATATCATGACAGACGAAACAAGACCTGAAGAATTCAGCGATAAAAGCAAAAAAGACTACAGTCACATTAAGGGTTGGGGCATTGCCAGAGATTCTGAGAATGACCCCACCTACCCTATGAAAAATCGATTGCCAGAAGACAATGAAGGCTATAACTGGGAGCGACCACCCCTTCAACCAATGGACATTGAGGTATTGAAATCAGTGGAGCGGAAGAATTATCCAGCCGTTTTCGGAAAAACCCTCCCGCCGTCGGGCCTCAGTGGAGTTATCCGTCGTGCTGCGTTCAGAAAAAGTGAATCGAGTTTCGGAAGATGGGTCCCGCTGATCCTCGCCGATCGAATTAATATGGTGGAGGGTATTGTTGATGACCTCAAACACGGGGTGGTTCCAAATTTTTTCAAAGAACGCGGCTGGAAGGCAGAATGGAAATACAATCGGCAGGAGTTTGTGATTAAATCAGCTGTAGCCGTAGCCGTAGGGGCTGGACTACTAAGTGCCTTATTGTGGTCGGCTAATAAGAAACCTACAAATTACCATTAGAGTGTACCCCCATAAAATGGAGCTGAAATGAAAAACGCGGCCCATCTGATCCGCGTTTTTCGTTCCATGACATGCTCAAAGCCTGTCCTTACACCTTATTCTACGATAAAGCGACCCTGCATCTGAATATAATGCCCAGGGAAGCTACAAATGAAAGTATAGGTACCTGCTTCAGGGGCCTCAAATTCAATAGTGGTGGTTTGTCCTCCACCAATCATATCGGTATAAGCGATTACTTCGTTCTGCCGGCCTTGAGGAATGTAGTCATTGGATCCGGATTGTGCTGCTTCCTGTGCAAAGGAAGCTACATCGGTTCCCTGAGCCAAAATCACCACGTTGTGTCCCATAGCAGTTACCGGAAGTTGACCGGTGTGTTCCAGGGTAAGTCGAACGGTTTGACCCGCTTTCACTCGCAATTCTTCCTTATCAAACTTCATCTGGTCATTTCCGCTGATTTTAATCTCCACCACATCCGCGTCATTGCTTGCCGTTGCATCGGAGGCCGTATTAGAAGAAGATCCAGCAGGGGCATTCTCATCATAATCTACCTGCTGCTGAGCATTCCCATCTCCAATGGTATAGGACTCATTTTCATCTTCCTGTTTATTATTGTTCCCACAACTCACCATAGCAACTGTTACAGCTAAAGCTAAAAATCTCTTCATGTTTTTCATAATAGACAACTCTTTTTTATAGGTGTTAAAAGTTTCCTTTAATAGAATCTATATTTATTACCCCAAAGATACGAGAATTTAAGCAAAACCCAGCGGAACAAGCATAGTTTTTCTAAGTATTTTGAGACTGACTATCAGGCAATTCCGTCGAATTTTTCTTTCGTAGATTCATTTGTACCACTGCCATGAGGATGAGGAAAATTCCCAGCCATTGTTGCCAGCTTACCTGTTCGTTCAGGACAAAATAAGCCAATAAAACGGCCGCCGGAAGTTCAATTGCAGTAATGATAGCTCCCAGACCCACGTCTATTTTTGGCATACCCGCTGTATATAATAAAGGAGGCAGAATGGTTCCGAAGGCGGCCAGGACAATTCCCCATTTATATAGAATATCCACCTGGAAATGCTCCAGAAGCTGGGGAAGCGTCAGAAAGCTCACCACTACCAAAGCACCCACCAACATCCAGAAACTGCGTCGAAGCGATGGCACCTCCAGGGAAACGGTATTGGTACAGTATATGGTACCGGTATAAGACATGGCTGCCAGGACTCCCCATCCCAGACCTCTCAACTCAAGAACCACGGCATCGTTCATGACATTGGTAGCCATCAAGGTACCAGCAAGAATAGCCAGAACTGCCAGAACCTTCTGGAACGAGGGAAATTTGCGGTCAATCAGGGCCTCAAGTACCACTCCCATCCACACACTCTGCATCAACAGTACAATCCCTATGGACACCGGTATATATTTGACGGCCAAATAATAAAATGTACTGGTCAGCCCAATTGTGGTACCTGCCAGGATCAGCTTAAGCTTTGCCTTACCAGTAGATTTAACAGTGGGTTTGGTGCTTTTTCTCGAGTAGATAAGGTTAATTACCAGCATCGCAATAAATCCCAGAAACACCTGGGAGAAGGTTACCTCCTGGGAGGTATACCCCTGAGCGTAAGCTATTTTCACAAAGGTGGTTAGCATGCCGTAACTGCACGCACCAATTGCCACCAGTATACTGCCTTTCAGCACTGGATTCATCATATAATTCTGATTGCGGGAACAGCTTCCTAAAGGGGATTACCTTGAGGTCACAGCCTATCCGGAAATTTTTTGCAAAAGTACGAAAAACCCACCGATCCCGCAGCCTACCTTTAGTAAAGAATTCGGAATCGGATGGTCCCCTGGATGGCCTTCAGATCCTGAATCACCGCTTTGTCGTATTGTTTGTCGATATCGGTAATGACGTAACCCACCGTTTCATTGGTCTTGAGGTACTGCCCTACGATATTGGTATTGTGGCTGGCCAGAATATTGTTGATATGAGCCAGAACTCCCGGTGCGTTGTAATGAATATGAATCAACCGGTGTGCATTCTCCAGCATAGGTAGCTGAAGATTCGGGAAATTCACACTATTGGTGGTACTACCGGTATTGATGTACTCAATTATTTTACCGGGAACAAAATTTCCGATATTTTCCTGAGCCTCCAGGGTACTTCCTCCAATATGGGGGGTTAGTATGACATTGGAGTGATTTCTAAGCTTTGATTCGAATGGCTCCTGATTAGTTTTGGGTTCCTGAGGGAAAACATCAATTCCTGCTCCTCTAATTTTACCCGACGCCAAATTTTGCTCCAAGGCCTCAATGTTCACCACATGACCACGGCTGAGGTTTAGAAAAACAACACCGTCTTTCATCAATTCAAATTCCCGGGCGCCAATAAGGTTCTTGTTCTCAGGCCTACCATCCACGTGCAGACTTACCACATCCACTTGTTCCAGAAGTTCATCCAGGCTGGAGCATTTGATGGCATTCCCCAGACCAAGTCGCTCGACCACGTCGTAGTAATAAACCGTGAATCCGAGCGATTCTGCTACTACAGAAAGTTGGGCACCGATATTTCCGTAACCAACAATTCCCAGTTTCTTACCCCGCACTTCATAACTATTACCGGCAGACTTATTCCATACGCCCTGGTGCATCTGCGCAATTTTATCCGGCAGATCCCGCATGAGCATGATGATTTCGCCGATAGCCAGCTCCACAACAGATCGTGTGTTGCTAAAAGGAGCATTGAAAACTGCAATGCCTTTTTTCAGACACTCATCCAGATCGATCTGGTTGGTTCCGATACAGAATGCTCCCACTGCAATGAGTCGTTGCGCATTGTCCAGCACCTTTTTGGTCAGTTGCGTCTTGGAGCGAATGCCCAGAATTGAAATGTCTTTAATTCGCTCTGACAGCTCCTCTTCATCCATTGCACCAGAATGAACCTCCACCTGGTATCCTTCATTTCGAAGGATTTCCTCCGCATCAGGATGCACATTCTCCAAAAGAAGAACAGAGATCCGGTTCTTGGGATAAGAAATTACCTTATTGAGGTTATGCAGGTATAAAAACTCATCAAGGCTAGGAGTAATGTGATCCGCTTTCTCCATGACATTGTCCCGGGAAACATTTTCCGTAAAGGCGTAGAACTTATTGGCCAGACCCGCTGCTTTAATCTCGTAATCGGTATACCCGTCGCCTATCACATATACATCTCCCTGCAGGTTCAGCGATTTTAGCTGCTCAACCTTTCCATTGTTTTTGGATAGGCGGTTAGAGGCATCAAATCCAATAATGCGTCCCTCCTGGTCGTATTCAAAGGTATTGGCAAAGACATTCCCTTCTTTGATGCCGTAATCCTTAACGATGGGAACAATAAATTCCTTAAATCCATTGGAGATAATAAAGATATTTTCGTGATTTTCCTCGAAAAAATATTTGTTACGAATAAAAGAAGTCGACACCCGTGACCGAAGTTTATCGATAAGTACTGGCAAATGTTCCCGGCGCGCCTCCAACAACTGCAGTCGCTGCTCCAGGGATTCTCTAAAGGAAAGGCCACCGGCCATAGCCTGATTGGTAAGGTCTCCAATCTTATTGAGAATTTCTTTTTTATTGGGTTTGTCCTTAAGGGTAATTTCACCCAGAACGTCCAGGGCTTCTACTTTGGTAAAAGTGCTGTCGAAATCTATGACGTAATATCTTGCTGCCATGAAATTTTGGAATTAAGGCCCAAAACTAAGACTTTTAAAGGATTAAACCTGCCCTCTTTGGAGGGAACTTTTGGACCTGAACAGCTCTGGACTGAGGCTTTTAATTTTGAATTTGCTCAAAAGACACTTTCGTTGTAATATAGCCTGACAATATGGATACAGATAAGGACGTCATTGTTATTGGTGGAGGTCAAAGCGGACTGGCGTGTGGTTACTATCTCAGACGCACTGGGCTCGATTACCTGATTGTCGATGAGCAGGAAGCGTGTGGCGGGGCATGGAGACATACCTGGGATTCCCTGAGCCTTTTCTCCCCTTCGGAACAAAGCTCCCTTCCAGGGTGGCAGATGCCTCCTTCCAGGGGAGCATTCCCCAACCGCAAGGAGGTCATTCATTACCTTTGCCAGTACCAGAAGCGCTACAAACTCCCGGTAAAGCGACCGGTAAAAGTTCTGCAGGTCTATCAAGAAGGCAATCGATTCCGGTTGGAATCCAGTCGGGGAACCATCCGTAGTAAAGCGCTTATTGCCGCAACAGGGAGCTGGAGCCAGCCATACATTCCTCCCATCAAGGGTGCCAATTTATTTGAGGGAATTCAAATTCATTCCGCCTGGTATCGCAACCCCGAAGCATTTCATGGAAAAAAAGTTTTGATTGTGGGAGAAGGCAATTCTGGGGCTCAAATTCTGGCTGAACTCTCACAAACCAGCCCCACCAGTTGGGCCACCTGGGAAACCCCTTCCTTTCTTCCGGATGATGTTGATGGCCGGGTTTTGTTTGACGAAGCTACTGCAAAATACCGTGCCAGATTAAAAGGTGAGACCTTCACTCCCTCACGCTTTACCCTTGGAAATATTGTCATGCTTCCCCCAGTTAAGGAAGCCCGGGACAGGGGGGTACTAAAGAGTAAAGGCAGGATTATCGAGGTTCAAAAGCAGGGTGTGGTATGGGAGGATGGAACCCAAGAAGCTTTTGATGCCATTATCTGGTGCACGGGTTTTCATTATGCTACCGCCCCTTTTGCTCCCCTAGTTCAGCTGGACCAAAGTGGTAAAGCCAGGACCCGGTATACCCGGGCATTAGACATTAAGGGGTTGTGGATGGTAGGTTATGGAAACTGGACAGGTTTTGCCTCCGCCACGCTTATCGGAGTGGGTCGTTCCGCTCGCCAGACTGTGAAAGAAGTCGAGGCTTATTTCGACAAGACCTTGTTTTAAAAGGATATACCCTTTAAGCGTTGCACCAGTGGTTGGTTCAGATGAAGGGCTTCCCGCCCCACACCCAAGGCGGCAGTCACCTGCCAAATACTTTTTCTTTGAAAGTCTAATCTTTCCACTTACTTTGTATTTTTGTCCAAATCATCAATGAATCTATGGCCAGAGCTAAGACCAAGAAAAAGGCAAAACCAGTCAAGGCTGGAAGACCTGCCTTTCACATTTCAAAGAAGCAGAAGATCCTGTTCGGAGCCTTCCTCTCCTTTCTTGGATTGGCCCTTGTAATTGCTTTTATCTCCTTCCTATTTAATTGGCAGGCAGATCAAAGTACACTGACTCAGCTTGGGAACCGGGAAGTGGAAACGCAAAACCTTTTGAGTAAATTCGGGGCGGCTGTCAGTGATCTGATTATTTACAGAGGGTTCGGTATCGCCTCATTTTCCCTGGCTATCCTTATTCTTACCACCGGTATTTTTCTGTTTTTCAGTCTGGATAACAGGAAACTCCGTAACTATTGGATGTGGGGAATTCCAGTAATGATATGGCTATCTGTTTTCTTTGGTTTCTTTGCCCAATCCAGCTCACTATTGGCTGGAACCGTCGGTTTTGAAACCAATGATTACCTTCAGGATTACCTTGGATTTATCGGAACAGTTCTCCTGCTGAGTTTCCTGCTGGTAGTTTATGTGGTGGCCCGGTTGAGGGTAACCCCCGATAAGATTCTGAACTTCTTTTCAAAAACAGGCAAAGAAATAAAGGAGGATTTTCAGGATCCTGCATATGCAGAATCGTCCACTGCGGATAAGGGTGCCTCTATAGCGAGTCAACAGGAACCGGAGGTGGAGATGGATTCTCAGGAAGATCCAGTTGAAACGGGATCTGTTAATCTGCAGGTATCGGACCCGAAAAATCCGGAAGACCAAGGATTTTCAGTAGCCTCATCCAGTACTCCTGAAAAGAAAGAAACCCTTACCATTCCTGCAAAAGAAGCAGAGGATGATCTGGCAATGGAAGTGGAGACTGCTACTGAAGAAGAGTACGACGATAGCTTAAGCAAAAAGCTGGTCAGTGATTTTGGGGAATTCGATCCCACTCTGGAACTAAAAAACTATAGTTTCCCTCCAATTGACCTGCTAAAGGATTACAATGCGCACGGCGGAGGAATTACGATCAATCAGGAGGAGTTAGAAGAAAACAAGAACCGAATCGTCGATACCCTCAAAAATTATAAGATAGATATCGCCCAAATCAAAGCCACGGTAGGCCCAACGGTGACTTTATATGAAATCATTCCTGAGGCAGGGGTTCGTATTTCCAGAATCAAAAGCCTGGAAGATGACATCGCGCTCTCCCTGGCAGCCCTTGGAATCCGGATTATTGCACCCATACCAGGCAAAGGAACCATTGGAATCGAGGTTCCAAACAAGAACGCTACTATAGTATCCATGCGATCTGTAATGAGTTCTCCAAAATTTCAGAAAGCGGAAATGGAGCTTCCAATGGCTTTGGGTAAAACCATCTCCAATGAAACTTATGTGGTGGATTTGGCCAAGATGCCCCACCTTTTGATGGCCGGTGCAACCGGGCAGGGAAAATCTGTAGGGTTGAACGCCATCCTTACTTCCTTACTGTACAGCAAACATCCCGCAGAGGTAAAGTTCATTCTGGTGGACCCTAAAAAAGTGGAACTGACGCTGTTCAATAAAATCGAGCGGCATTACCTGGCGAAATTACCCGATTCAGAGGAAGCCATCATTACTGACAACACCAAGGTCATCCATACGCTGAACTCCCTTTGTATCGAAATGGACAACCGATATGAGTTGTTGAAGGATGCCATGGTGCGAAACATCAAAGAATACAATGCCAAATTCAAGGCGCGAAAGCTGAATCCGGAAAACGGACACAAATTCCTGCCTTATATCGTCTTGGTAGTGGACGAATTCGCGGATCTGATTATGACTGCCGGGAAAGAAGTAGAAGCTCCTATTGCACGATTGGCGCAGCTGGCCCGCGCTATTGGGATCCACCTTATAATCGCAACCCAGCGGCCCTCCGTGAATGTCATTACCGGAATCATTAAAGCGAATTTCCCGGCCCGAATTGCTTTTCGCGTGACTTCTAAAATTGACTCAAGAACCATTTTGGATAGTCAGGGGGCTGACCAGTTGATTGGAAAAGGAGACATGCTCTTTACTCAGGGAAGCACCCTGGTACGGCTTCAATGTGCTTTTGTAGACACTCCGGAAGTAGAGCGCATTACCGATTATATTGGATCTCAAAAAGCTTATCCGGAAGCCCATCTGCTACCGGAATATGTCGGAGAAGAAAGTGGCACAAACCTTGATATGGAAGTGGGCGAAAGAGACAAACTGTTTCGAGAGGCCGCAGAGGTAGTGGTGTTGGCACAACAAGGATCTGCCTCACTTTTGCAACGAAAACTGAAATTGGGTTACAACCGGGCCGGAAGGTTGGTTGATCAGCTGGAAGCAGCCGGAGTGGTAGGACCTTTTGAAGGAAGTAAAGCCCGACAGGTATTAGTCCAGGATATGGTAGAACTCGACCAGTTGCTCAATCAGTAATGCGCTTAAAAAATTAGAATGAGAAAAATTGGATTAGTTTGCGTGGCCCTTTGTACTGTACTTATGGCCACCGCCCAGTCATCGGATAAGGCTCAGGCCCTTTTGGAGGAAGTTTCGGAGAAAGTCAGCAGTTATGACAACATCCGGATTGAATTCAAATATGCCCTTAATAACCCGCAGGCCAATGTCCGGCAGGAAACCCGGGGAGATGTCAGTCTGGAAGGAGAAAAATACGTTTTGAATATTATGGGTACTACCCGAATTTTTGACGGGGAAAGAATTTATACCATTATTCCTGAGGATCAGGAAATAAATATTTCTACCTACAAGCCCGGAGACGAACAGGAAATTACTCCTTCCAAAATGCTCACTTTTTACAAGGAAGGCTATACCTATGAAATGGACGTGGTTCAGGATGTTCATGGGCGTAAGATTCAGTATGTCAAGCTGGTTCCCAAAGACAGCGATGCGGAAGTAAAAGACATTCTTCTTGGAATTGATCAGCAGACCAAAAACATCTATAACCTGATTCAGACCCAGGACAACGGAACGCGTATTACCATTACGGTTAAGAGTTTCAAAACCAATCAACCCCTGCCGGCTTCGTTATTTACCTTCAACGAAAGCAGGTATGAAGACTACTATATAAACCGGCTCGATTAATTGAGTCAAGGAGCCTGGATTTGTTCCCCAGTCCTCCTATAAAACCAGTTAACGCGCTTTAAATTCGTACAACAGCCTCTGTGAAGATTCTTGACCGGTATATCCTAGTGAGCTTCATGAAAACCTTTTTCTCGGTTTTCATCATCCTCATGTTCATCTTTGTCCTGCAGAGTATCTGGTTGTACATCGGAGAACTTGCGGGAAAGGATCTGGATATTGAGGTGATTTTCAAATTCCTGTTGTACATGTCTCCCAAACTGGTTCCTCTGGTTTTACCACTGAGTATTTTGCTGAGCTCCATCATGACCTTTGGAGACTTTGCAGAAAATTACGAGCTGGCTGCCATGAAGTCTTCTGGGTTTTCTCTTCAACGGGCCATGCGATCCCTGATCTTTTTTATCCTGCTGGTGAGCGTTACCGCCTTTGTTTTCGCCAATAATGTCATTCCTTATGCCGAATATAAGGCGATAAACCTTCGTAAGAATATTGCACAAATGAAACCCGCCATGGCCATCTCGGAGGGCGTTTTTAACGAAGTGGGGAATGTTAATATTAAAGTGGCAGAGAAATTTGGTGACAATGACCAGTATCTACGTGATGTGGTGATTCATCAGAAATCTGGCAACAGACCCGGAAACTTTACAGTTATAAAAGCCAATGAAGGAGAATTGGTGGGAAGTGAAGGTTCAGATATTCTTTCACTCATTCTTTTTGACGGCAACTATTACGACGAAATCCAGACTACCAGTCGCTCCAGTAGAGAGAAAATGCCCTTTGCCAAAAGTTATTTTGAGGAGTACACCATAAATATGGATCTCTCTTCTTTCAATGATGTGGATCTTGAGGAAGAACGGTATAGCAACTCCCACAACATGCTCAAGATTTCCGAATTATCCCAGAGTATCGATTCTTTCTCCACTACGTATAATGTTGAAATGGAGCAGTTCGCGCAGAACATGCACAGCCGGTCGGGCATCACCAGACTTAATTACAATCTTCAACCTGCCGATACGGTAGCGGTAACGATTCAGGATAACATTCTGGAACTGTATGAACCCGATAGAGCCACCCAGATTATCAACCTGGCAATGGGTAACATTAATGGGGCTGCTGCAGCATTGTTGGCCAAAAAAACGGTGTTCACCCAAAGCGAGCAACGACTCAATAAATTTGAAATCGCTCTTCATGAAAAGTATGTTCTGGGATTTGCCTGTGTGATCCTGTTCTTTGTGGGCGCACCTTTAGGCGCTATCATCCGAAAAGGTGGCATGGGACTTCCCATGGTGGTGGCCATCGTATTATTTCTGACTTACCACTTTATTGGTATGTTCGCCAAGAACAGTGCTGAAAATGGAGCATTAAATCCTTTTCTGGCTACCTGGCTTTCCACTTTTATCATGTTGCCCCTTGGCATTGTATTGACTTACAGGGCCACTACGGATCGGGGATTGTTCAGTTTCGATTCCATTACACAACCCATTAAGCGATTCCTCAAAAAGACCGGCATCATTAAAGGAAACGAAATAGATTAGGTATCTTTGGCCTCGCAAAAAGTTCTTTGTACCATGGCTGAAAAAAAGATTCAACTACATTCCATACAAGAGGCAATAGATGATATCCGCGCTGGAAAAGTCATCATAGTAGTAGACGATGAAGATCGTGAAAATGAAGGGGATTTTGTGGCTGCCGCTGAAATGGTTACCCCGGAGATGATCAACTTCATGGCTACTCATGGAAGGGGCCTCATCTGTACCCCCTTAACCGAAAGGCGTTGTGAAGAATTGAACCTGGAAATGATGGTGGGCAATAATACGGATCCCATGGAAACGGCCTTTACGGTATCGGTAGATTTAAAAGGTCATGGGGTTACCACGGGTATTTCCGCAGCAGACAGAGCCAAGACCGTCAAAGCACTCATTAATCCTGAAACACGCCCTCATGATCTGGGACGGCCGGGTCATATCTTTCCTTTGAAAGCCAAAGAAGGAGGTGTCCTTCGAAGAACCGGACACACTGAGGCTGCTATTGACTTCGCCCGTCTGGCAGGATTCCAGCCTGCAGGAGTGATTGTGGAAGTCATGAATGAGGACGGCACCATGGCCCGTCTACCTCAACTCATGAAAGTTGCAGAAAAGTTTGACCTCAAGATCGTATCCATTGAAGACCTGGTTGCATTCCGGATGCAACATGATTCATTAATTGAAAAAAAGGAAGATTTCGATCTGGAGACCCGGTTCGGGCCCTTCCGGTTACGAGCCTATCAACAAAAAACCAACAATCAGGTACACCTGGCCCTGACCAAGGGAAGATGGAAATCGGACGAACCCGTACTGGTACGCGTGAATTCCACCTTTATCAATAACGACATCCTCGGCACCCTGACCAATAATGTGGAAAAGAAACTGGACAGCATGTTCCAGGCAATAAATGACGAAGGCCGGGGCGCCATTATCTTTATCAATCAGGAGATTCAGTCTCAGCGTTTGCTGAGCCGGTTAAATGAGCTTAAAAAGCTGCAGCAGACAGGAGAAATGAAAGCTCCTCCTGTAAAACTGGACAATAAAGATTTTGGAATCGGAGCTCAGATTCTACATGACCTAGAGATTCATCACCTGAGGTTACTTTCCAACTCTACACACACCAAACGGGTTGGTATGACCGGCTATGGATTAGAGATTGTGGAATATGTCAATTACTAATAGCCGGACTTAACAGAATCATGGCCGTCTAAGAACCATTTCCTCCAGTGGCCTCCGTACCTTTTTAAAGGTTGCGAATTTATCATCTGGAGCCCGGTAACCCACTGGAAGCACCAGAATGGATTCAAGATTAAGTTCCGTCAGACCCAGGATTTCGTCGAACTGCTGGGGATTGAATCCTTCCATGGGACAGGAATCAATCTCCTCCATTGCGCAGGCGGTCAACAGGGATCCCAGGGAGAGGTATGCCTGATTCACCGCCCACTCCCGAATATCCCTCGGGGAAGCTTTCTCAAATCGCTTTATCAGCGATTCTGTGTAGGGACTTAAAATCTCTTTAGGAGTTTTTCTAATGTGATGCACACTCCTAAAATAGTTTTCAATGAACTCCTTCCCTACTTCTTTCTCAATTGCGATGACCAGCACATGAGAGGCAGTTGACACCTGTTGCTGGTTAAAGGCAGCATTACGCAGTTTTTCCTGTAAGGGTTTATCCTGAACCACCACCAGCCGCAGGGGCTGAAGTCCATAAGAAGTGGCGGTCAGATTGAAGGTTCTTTTTAACCTGAGAATTTTATTTTCCGGCAATACCCTATCTGCGTCAAAACGTTTAGTAGCATATCGCCAATTGAGCGCTTTTATTAAATCCATACGTAGCTTTCAAAAATTGCTGCAAAGATAACAAAAAGCAATAGGCAAGGGAAGCGACCAGAGTTGTAGGGTGCTCTCATGAGCTTCTCTGCGAGGTCAATGGGAAAAATAGGAACCTCCCCCCCTCCACGCTTAAAAAGATACTAAAATTTTTAGAGGAATTGCAATTATTAAATAACAAATTATTGATAAAAATTAATTTTAATCTCTTTACTTTAGTTATATATATAACGGTATTGCAACAAGTTTTAACTGAATAGACACAGAAATGATCCTGTAGGCTGTGAATATCCAGAATGCCAATAGATTTGCAGGATTGCCCCAGTGTGGCATCTGTTAATACTCTATTAAAACCCAACCAGATGAAGATTACTGTCAGCGCCCTTCCGATAAGAAAAGTATTAGAGGATTTATCACAGTTGCTCGATGTGCCCATCGAGAAAGATGCAGGAGAGCTGAGAACTGAGCTACCATCTGAAATCGGTGTGGGCATGATAAGGGGAACTGGCTTCTCCTCGGGTATCGGTATCATTAGTTACCACTGTACGTTCTTTCAGGACACTGAGATCCACTTTGTAAAGCATGAGACCCATCCCCTGAAATTTATTTTTTGTTCCGAAGGCCGGGTAGAGCATTCGTTTCAGGAGGAAGACGAACAACACACCATTCACGCCTATCAGAACATCATTGTCTCTAGCTGGGACAACAATGGTCATGTCCTGTATTTCAAGGCCAACGAATCTACCAAAGTCTTCAGTCTGGAGGTGATCAGGCAGCAGTTCAATCAAAGAGAAACCTTCAATTATAAAGATTTGGACCAATCCCTGCAAAAGGTATTTCTCGACGAGTCGGCCGCCAGGAGGTTTTATTATCATGGGAACTACAGCATTTCGGCAGCCAATATTGTAGAAGATATTGAGAAGAAAGTTCATTCCGGGTTCTTACGCTCCATTTATTTAGAAGCCAAAGCTTTTGAAATGATGGCGCTTCAGATTCAGCAGTACCAGGACGACCAGAGAGAGGATAGAGTACCATAGATGTTGCGAAGATCGGATGTCGAAAAAGTCAAACGGGCCGCAGACCTGGTCCATGCCGATCTCAGTCAGAATTATTCTGTTGATTTTTTGGCTAAGGAGGTTGGGACCAATGTCAATAAACTCCAGGAGGGCTTCAAGTATATGTTCAACCTCACGGTGAATAAATACATACAACAAGCCAAACTCGAAACTGCTAAAGAACTGCTGACCACTACAGAGTACAATATCTCACAGGTCGTCGACCTCATTGGGCTCAATAACCGCAGCTACTTTTCCAAAATATTCAAGGAACGGTATGGAGTCAAACCCAAGTATTTTCTAAAATCCCGTATTGAAGAAAAGAAAACAAAGAAATAAGCTTTGAGTGTTTCAGACAGAACATTTTTTCCAGCTTCCTTAAGTTTTGGCACCACCTGATCCGGTTATTTCTCGGCAAGGGGCAATTCAACGGTAAAAGTGGTTCCCATTGCATGTCCTGCACTCACTACACCAATACGTCCGTTATGCTCTTCCACAACTCGCTTGACAATAGACAAACCAAGCCCGGAGGAATGTTCTCCTGCGGTGGGACGTGCGCTCAGCGTCGTAAATGGCCGGTAAAGCTTATGGAGGTCGCCCGTGCTCAGACCCACCCCTTCATCCCGTACCTTAAGAAGCGCCATCTCATTTTGAACCCGAAGTTCAATCCAGATATTTTTACTGGTAAAAGAATACTTAATGGCATTGCTTAAAAGATTATCGAGCATTTCCTTAAGCTTTTTTCGATCGCCCAGGACTTCACATTCACCCTCAGATCTAAAGTGAATTAATTGCTTCTTTCGGGCCGCCAACGGCTTGTTATCCCGTACGACTTCTTTTATCAGTTTCTGCATGCCTACCTTGCACATCGGTGTTTTCTGAAGAGCCACTTCCTGTTCACCTGCTTTAGACAAAAATTCTTCGATCGAGCGTGATAATCGCATACTGGCCTGTTGAATTTTAATTGCCAGCTTCAACACCATTTCAGGATCCTCTTTATGGTCTTTAATCATTTGCCCAAGCAATGGTATCACCGCCAGCGGATTTTTAAGGTCGTGAACCGTCGAGAGAATCATCTGATTGCGAACCTCCAATTCATTCCGGTGTCGATACTCTTCCTCCAGGGCCTGCATGAGCAAACCAGCCACCAGTTCCAGTAAACGGCGCTGTTCGCTAGTGAAAGGTCTTGGATTGTGGTCCATTACGCATAGGCTTCCCAGTCGTTTGCCCTCTTCATTGACCAGCGGCACCCCAGCATAAAAGCGCACTCCTGTTTCACCGGCAACCATAGGATGATTTTTCAGGTTCTCAGCCTTCAAAGTATCTTCTACAAAGAAAAGCTTATCACAGTCCTCATTGAAGACACAAATACTCTCTTCCTTATTGACATATTCCTGCTCAATCCCGTACTTACTGACATACCAGATTTTGTCCGTATCTACAATAGAGATAGCGGCCATTGGCGCTTCCAGCAGGATGGCAGCCAAGGCTGTATATCCGTCGAGTTTTTTGTTCGACGCCGGTTCATGAAAACCGTATTTCTCGAAATCGGTGATTTCCTCCCTTCTCAAGGAAAATCCATTTTTAACAAGTACCCCCATACTTCTTGTTTTATTTATAAGGGAAAGATACAGATTTTCCTTAAGAAAAATTATTATTTATTTTAAAATTTTCTAAAGAAGTGTTTGCATACCAAGGTCTTACATCGCTTTTTGCAGCAACCATAAGGCCTGATAAAAAGGTGGGCGAAAGAATTCTTACAGATAAAAGGGGCGAAATATCACCCCTGGAGAGCCGGAATGGCCGGTTGATTAGTGTTAATATAACCAAAAGATCAGTCAGTTTCTTCCGCTCACGCATTGGTAGGACTTTAAATTTTCTTTTAGAATGCTTCCTTCCAAACTTTTACACTTCCATAAGCTTCTGAAGTGCCGCTGAAATATCGATTGTCTCCTTCAATACCCCCTGAAAATAATCAGGTTGCTGCTGCAGGCGCGATGGAACTGTTTTGATGGTATAATCTCGCATATTAAGACCTGGTTTTACCTCTTCCCAGAATAAGGGGGTGGAAACTGTGGCCCCCGGCTTTGGCCTCGCACAGTATGGTGCTGCCAGCGTTTGTCCCCGCCGGTTCTGCAGAAAATCCAGGTAAATTTTATCCTGTCTTTTCTTGGTATTGCGTTCCATACTGGTGAGCCTCGGTAACCGCTCGTGGATGAAATAGCACAAGATTTTTGTAAAGTCCCTTGCCTCCTCATAACTATAGGCAGCACCTAAGGGCAAGTAGATATGAATCCCACTAGAGCCAGAGGTTTTGGGATACCCCTTTATCCCAGCCAAATCCAGAATTTCCCTGGCTACCATAGCCACTTCTATCACTTG
>JAJUIC010000143.1 GCA_029265595.1 Flavobacteriaceae bacterium | reverse complement strand
TTGAGAACCCATATGCGGCGCGACCACATATAAACCAGTCCGATTATGGCCAGCACAAGCGGCAGCCATAAGGTAAATGTTTCCATAATTTTGTGTTAATTAGTTAGATGCTTGCTAATGTAGCAAAACAGGGGGAATAAAAAAAGAAGAATTCCTCTGCAGTAGCAGTAATTAAACAAATGGTAAAACATCACACAGCCTCCCATAAGGGCCAGCTCCTACCGGATAGGAGAAGTTCTGTGAGGCAGACCTCCCGGCAGGCTCAAGGAAAAAAATAAATATAGAAAGACGAGGAAACTTAAACGGAAACTTTTGCTTTAATGGCCGGATGCGGATCATAGCCTTCCAGCTTAAAATCTTCATACTTGAAACCGAAGATATCCTTTACCGCTGGATTAATTTTCATCACCGGAAGTGGTCTGGGCTCTCGTGAGAGTTGTAGTTGAACCTGATCGCGGTGATTGTTATAGATATGGACATCCCCAAAGGTATGAATAAAATCTCCGGGCTGGTACCCGCAGACCTGGGCAACCATCATGGTAAGCAGGGCATAGGACGCAATATTAAAAGGCACCCCTAAAAAGACATCGGCACTGCGCTGGTAAAGTTGACAGGAGAGTTTCCCATCGGCTACGTAAAACTGAAAGAAGGCATGGCAGGGAGGAAGTGCGGCTTTTCCCTTGGCGACATTGGCTGCGAAAGACTCTGAGGTATCGGGCATCACAGAAGGATTCCATGCCGAAACCATCATTCTTCTGGAATTGGGATTGGTCTTGATGGTTTCTATCACAGATTGAATCTGATCGATCCCTTCACTGTTCCAGTTTCTCCACTGATGACCGTAGATCGGCCCCAGGTTTCCGTCTTCATCAGCCCATTCATTCCAGATACGCACTCCGTTTTCCTGCAGATAACCAATATTGGTATCTCCATTCAAAAACCACAGCAATTCATGAATGATAGACTTCAGGTGCAATTTTTTGGTGGTAACCACAGGAAATCCTTTACTTAGGTCGAAACGCATCTGATAGCCAAAGACACTAATGGTTCCGGTACCGGTCCGGTCTCCTTTCTCAATTCCTGAATCCAATACGTGCTGTAGTAGGTCGTGATACTGTTTCATGCTAAATAAATTACCTGATTATAATGGGCATTTTCGCTCATGTCACCGGGAACGAATATACCAAAAGATTTAGAGCTGTGGTATCCAAAATCCCAGCGTTTGTCCCGGCCTGGACCTATCCCAATATCATACCCGCCATGGTCGCGGACATCAAGGAGGCGATCGTTCCGCCTATTAGGGCTTTCATTCCAAATTCCGACAACACTTTTCGCTGCCCGGGAGCCAGAGATCCAATTCCGCCAATCTGAATTCCGATCGAAGCAAAGTTGGCAAATCCACACAGCATATAAGTAGCCATGATGACGGATTTCTCGTAGGTAAGGCTTAAGGCATTGGCTGCATTTTTAACTTCCGCAAGCTGAATATATCCCACAAATTCACTCGCCGCCAATTTCACCCCCAGCAACTGCCCCATCAGCATCATATCTTCTTTAGCCACCCCTATGAGCCACATCAGGGGTGCGAATACGGTTCCCAGAATCGATTCCAGGGAGAATCTGGTGTAGGGAGTGTTCGCAGCCAGCAGGTTATTGAGGGAGGTCCACTCTCCTACCCAGCCAAGAAAATAATTAATCATGGCAATAAAGGCGATAAATACCAGGAGCATCGCAGCCACGTTCGCGGCTAATTTCAGTCCCTCAGTGGTTCCGTTGGCAATGGCATCGAGAATATTGGAACCAATCTTATCGGAAGACACCTCAATACTTTGATCAAATTGCTCGGTCTGAGGATAGAGAATCTTGGAAACCACCACGGCACCAGGAGCCGCCATCACCGAGGCCGCCAGTAAATGCTTGGCGAAACTCAAACGGGCTACCGGGTCATCTCCTCCCAAAAAACCGATGTACGCCGCCAAAACCCCTCCGGCAACGGTGGCCATCCCCCCAACCATGACCAGCAGAATTTCAGAGCGCGTCATTTTTTCCAGATAGGCCTTAATCATCAGGGGAGCCTCCGTCTGTCCCAGGAATATATTCCCGGTAACACTGAGGCTCTCAGGGCCTGAGATCCGCATCAATTTGGTAAGAACCCAGGCCATTCCCTTGACCACTACCTGAATGACTCCCAGATAGAATAAAACAGAGGTCAGGGCGGAAAAGAATATGATGGTTGGCAGTACCTGGAATAAAAAGATAAACCCAAAACTGTCCACGTCCATCATTCCCCCCAGCAAGAACTCACTTCCGGCCGCCGTGAAATCGAGGATCAAAACAAAGATGCTTCCTACAAATTCGAATATCTTTTGGATAAAGGGGACTTGTAACACTCCTATGGCCAGCAACAATTGGGCTCCCAACCCGATGGCGACGATCTTCCAGTCTATGGCTCTACGGTTGCTACTAAAAAGAAAGGCCAATACCACCAGCGAAACCATACCCAGGACTCCCCTGGTAATACTTTGGAAGGAAATTCCCGTACTGGGTACGAGTTCCTTCTGGGTTTCCACCGGAAGAATGTCCTCCAATTCTTCCAGGTGCTGTTCAAATGCAATCTGTTGCCCTCCCCAATCCAGCACAAGACTGGAATCCGAGACCTCCTCGATATTGAATTTCAAAATACTGTCTGGCGGGCTATCAAAGAAAAAAACCAGAAGTTCATTCTGGTGCAGGTAATTTCCCGAGGAGCTGGGTTGGGAATCCAAATCGGGCAGAAACTCAAAATGGCCGTCATCAAGCCTTAGATAGGGATCCTGAATGGGCCTTTGTTGTGCAGGTGTATCGGTATCGCTGTGCAGGGTCCAGGTATTGCTTAGGGACTGTCCAAAGGTGGCCGTAATCCCGACTATCATCAGGACCAGGCAGCACGCGGCTTTTTTCATAAAAGGTGACTTATTTGCGTTTTGAGATCTCATCTCTGAGGCGGGCAGCTTTTTCGTAATCTTCATTTTTAACCGCCTCATCCAGCATTTTATCCAGGTCGGAAAGGGATAATTTCTTGTAGTCCATCTCCCGGGAATCAGGCTGAATTTGCGAAGAGAGGAATTCGCTTACCAGATCCTCATCTTCACGCTCTTCTTCCTCTACTTCCTCAGTCCCTTCCTGGGTGCCGCCCTTAAGGTAAATTCCGGCTTTGTCCAGAATGTTTTTATAAGTAAAGATGGGAGCATCAAACCGCAATGCCAACGCGATGGCATCGCTGGTTCGGGCATCAATGATTTCTTCAATCTTATCCCGCTCACAAATCATGCTGGAATAGAACACTCCATCCACTAATTTGTGAATGATTACCTGCTTGACCACGATGTCAAAACGGTCCGCAAAATTTTTAAACAAATCATGGGTCAATGGACGGGGTGGACGAATTTCTTTCTCCAGGGCAATAGCGATTGCCTGAGCCTCGAAAGCACCTATGACAATAGGTAGTTTACGCTCCCCCTCAACCTCGCTCAGAATTAGAGCATAAGCTCCATTCTGGGTCTGGCTATATGAAATTCCCTTGATGTTCAGACGCACTAAACTCATACTACAAAAATACAAAAAGCTGTCTATTTCAGGGCTTTAGACCTAAACTAGACAGCCCTTGTTATCGGCCGCAAGTTATAAAAAATTACGCGTTATTCGCTTTAAATTCTTTCAATTTTTCAGTGAGTTTGGGGATTATCTCAAATGCATCTCCTACCACTCCATAATCAGCCGCTTTAAAAAATGGCGCATCCGCATCACTGTTGATGACCACCTTGGTCTTGGAAGCGTTCACTCCTGCCAGATGCTGAATAGCTCCGGAAATCCCCACTGCTATATACAGATTGGCCGCCACGGGTTTTCCGGTCTGGCCCACGTGTTCGCTATGAGGCCTCCACCCCATATCACTGACAGGCTTTGAACAAGCCGTGGCAGCTCCAAGCACTTCCGCCAGTTCCTCCAGCATCCCCCAATTTTCAGGCCCTTTCAAACCACGGCCCCCGGATACCACAATTTCAGCATCTGCGATCGTTACCTTGTCGGTGGTCTTTTCCACAGACACCACTTCGATATTTCCCAGATCATCCGGCACGGTGGGCTCAAAACTCTCCTGCTGAATCTCGACCTGATTTTCCTTTAAACCAAAGGCATTTTTAAAGACTCCCAGAATTTTTTTATCGGTGGAGAGTTCTGTGAAATTAAAAGCTTTGTTCGAAAATGCCGACCGCTTTACACGCACCGGATCCACACTCTCCGGAAGCGCCACAACATTGGAGGCATATCCAGCTTCCAGATCAACGGCCAGTAGCGGCGCCAGGTATTTTGAGTTGGCGGACTGACTCAGCACCACAATGGAAGCACCCTCCTGCTCCACGGCTTGTCGAAGAACCTGAGCATA
>JAJUIC010000053.1 GCA_029265595.1 Flavobacteriaceae bacterium | reverse complement strand
ACATCCATTCAACAGTTTCTTGATACGTTTTCAATACAATAGAGGCTTAGGTTATTCCGAAAGTTTGAAGTTGTATATAATGGTGCCCACCTGTGTGCGTGGCGCATCGGAATCGCTGTTAAATCTGGTGGCCAGGGCTGCACGACGGGCAGGATCCGTAAGACATGGGGCATTGTTGGTGGTACCTTTGACACCTGGAACGGCTTTCACCACGTTACCATTTCGATCCACCTCAATCTGAACCACCACAATCCCGGATTCGTTACAATCCTGTACAATTTTCTCTTTGTTTAAAGCTCTTCGGCCTCCCAGTCGATAATTTCCGTCTCCGTCCAATCCCTGTCCGCTCCCGTAATAGGCGCTCGCATTAGGATCTCCCTCCCGGCTGCCTTTATCGCCCGCAGCATCGTCATCCCCTTCTCCACTGGTCTGGGTTCCGGTATTCTCCGGTCCGTGTAATATACTGCTCAGGGCATCCGTGGTACTTCTATCGGGCTGCGGTTCTGGCTCTTCTGCCGGTTGCTCTTCCACTTCTACCGGCTCGGGAGTCACTACTGGCTCCCGCTCCTCGATCTGGTCTATCACCGGGGCCTCCTCAATATCCTGAGTCACTACTTCTTCTTCAATAGCTGGTTCCACAGGGGCTACCTCTGGTTGGGTTTGTTGCGGGGCGGAGCGGACTTCCTCTACAGGCTGCTCCAGGCCAGAACCAACTTCTGAGGTTCCGAAATTGATCGCAATCCCACTCTCTTCAGGTTCGATTACCACAGTAAAGCCCAGGAAAAAAAGCAATAAGATAAGCGCCACGTGAATAACAACCGTGATAACCAGGGATTTTCGCTCATGTGGAGTCTCAAAATACTTCAATTGTCTTCCTTTTATGCCAGCACCACTTTTTCACTAAGAAATTATTCAGGCTTTACCGCCAGAACAATTTTATACTCATTTCTGTTGGCAATATCCATTACACTAACGGCTCTTTCGATGGGCACCCCCTCTTCCACACGAAGAATGATGGTAGGGTTCTCTACATCCGCTAGACGTTGCTTCAAATTCTGTTCCAATCCACTGGCGCTGACCCGCTCGTTGTTTATATATACCTGCAGGTCTTTTGTGATACTTACGGAGAGGTTCTGAACACTGGTAGTCTTTCCCTGAGCTTTAGGAAGAATCAGATCCAGGGCTTCCGGGGTGACGGCAGGTGATGTCAGCATAAAGAAAATCAGTAACAGAAAGACGATATCTGTCATAGAGCTCATACTGAATTCCGCACTCACCTTATTTCTACCTCTGAGATTCATATTAAGCCGGTTCGTTTAAAAGGTCTAAAAAGTCAACTGCCGTTGCCTCCATCTGGTGCACCACTTTATCTGTTTTAACCACCAGATGATTGTACCCGATATACGCTACCACTCCAACTATAAGGCCGGCGACGGTCGTGGTCATAGCGGTATAAATTCCTTCCGCAAGGGCTCCCATATTGGCCTGCCCTCCACTGGTTGCCAGTTCGTGAAACGCAATAACCATCCCGATTACGGTACCCAAAAACCCGATCATCGGTCCAGCTCCTGCAATAGTAGCCAAGATGGCTACGTTTTTCTCCAGTTTATATACTTCCAGGCGGCCCGCATTCTCAATGGCGGTATTGATATCTTCCAGGGGACTCCCGATTCGATCCAGACCCTTGGCAGTCAGCCTGGCTACAGGAGAATTAGCCTGGGCACAACGAATTTTTGCGGATTCTATATTTCCGGACAAGACATTGTCTTTGATTTGATTCATAAAGTTCTGGTCCGTCTCCGAGGCTGCCCGGATGGCGAAAAGTCGTTCAAAGTAGATATACACTCCGGCCATGAGCATGAGAAACAAAATAAGAATAATGATTTGTCCTGCCGCTCCACCGCTTAGGAGCAGGTCCATCAATGAAAGGGTTTGTTCTTCAACAACCGGCTCTGCCGCTTCAGCGGCCTGCTCAGTCCCTTCTTCCTGAAAAAAGTATAGCATACTTGGTCTTAGTTTTTATTTTAAACGTGGAAGTCCCAATAAAATTGTGAACGCATTCCGAAGGGTAAAGATAAAATAAAAGTTTACACAAGCTGCTTAAGGGCCACTTCAAATGCTCTTTTACTGATCTGAGTTTTCTTGTCACTCAGCTGATGTGTTTTCAGAAGGGCTCTTCGGATGGTATCTGAGGTGTCTTTGAAGATGTTCTCATCGGTCATTTCCACCTTCTGCTCCATGAAATAAGCAAAAGCACGGGCCATGCCACAGTTTGAAATAAAATCCGGAATCAGGCTGAGGTTGTTGTCTGTAAATTCCATGGTTGGACCAAAGAAGATTTCACTATCTGCAAAGGGTACATTGGCCCCGCAGGAAATCACCTCCAGCCCCGAAGCCAGCAGGCGATCGACCTGCTGTTTGGTAACAAGCCTGGAAGCCGCACAGGGGGCAAATATATCTGCCTCCACATCCCAAACCAAGCTGTTCATCTTCTCAGCCGGCAACATATCCTTACTGCGAAGCGTATTTCCAACCTTTTTGCGATACAGGGATCTGATCTCTTCAAAAGTAAAACCTCTCTCATTGATCACCCCACCGGCCAGGTCCTGAATGGCCACAATTTTAACGCCCATCTGGGCAAGATAGAAAGCTGCTGCAGAACCCACATTTCCAAAGCCCTGAATAATGGCTCTTTTCCCCTGGATGCCATTTTCATAAATATCGTAATAATGCCGCGCCGCCTGTGCCACTCCATATCCTGTGATCATATCGGCCACCACATACTTTCGCTTCACATCCGGAGAATAATCAGCGCTCTCCAGTACTTTTTTAACCCCATTTCGAAGTTGCCCTATGCGGGCAATTTTCTCGCCTTCCGTTGGCTGAAAGTGCCCGTTAAACACTCCTTCCTGAGGATGCCACAATCCATATTGTTCAGTAATGGGAATTACTTCATGTACTTCATCCACATTCATGTCCCCACCGGTTCCGTAATAATGTTTGAGAAGCGGACTTACTGCCTTGAACCAGCGTTCCAGGACTCCTCTTTTTCGGGGATCCCTGGGATCGAAGTTAATGCCGGACTTGGCCCCTCCAATGGGTGGACCGGAAACCGTGAATTTCACTTCCATGGTTTTTGCCAGAGAAAGGACTTCATTCATATCCAGGCCTGCTCGCATCCGGGTACCTCCTCCGGCAGCGCCCCCTCTGAGGGAGTTGATCACGGTCCAACCTTCGGCTTCGGTCTCAGTGTCTTTCCAATGAAATACAATTTCCGGATCGTTGTTCTGAAACAAATTAAGTAATTCTTTCATTCTGATGATTATTATTATCAAATATACAAAACACACCCACTACTGGAGTATCCACCTATTAAATTTGCAGGATGGGAGCAATAAAATCTATTTGGATCCTGAGCCTTCCATAGGCTCGAAAACCTTCCCTGCACTGTGATCTTCCCGTGCTCCGGTGACGCTGCTCAGGGTATTGACCTCCCCCCGCATTCTCAAGACGCCCAGCAGTGCAAAAACAATAGCTTCTTTATATTCCACCAATTCTCTGGAAGGGATGATTATCTGAGCACTGGTTCTGCTGCGCAGTTCCTGCATCAGGAACTGGTTAAATGCGCCCCCACCTGTGACCAGCACCTTCGAATCCGAAGAATCTTTCAGGTGACGGGCAAGTTGCATGGCCACGTGAGTGGCAAAGGTTCTCATCACAACCGGAATGTCCTTTCGATCCTCAATCAGAGGAAAAATGACCTGATGAACCCATTCAATGCCCAAGGTTTTGGGGGCCGGTCGCTGGTAAAATTCCTGATTGTTGAGAATTTCCAAAAGCTGCTGATCCACTACGCCCTCCGTCGCTATTTTACCATCCTTATCATAGGGAAGACCCATTTTCTCGGCCAGGTAATTCAGCACCGTATTGACCGGACAAATATCATAAGCAATACGCCTCCCTTCCCGATCGGTAGAGACATTGGCAAACCCGCCAAGATTCAGGCAGTAATCGTAGGACCCAAATAGCAATTTGTCTCCAATGGGAACCAGTGGTGCACCCTGTCCTCCTAAAGCAACATCCTGCACACGAAAATCACAGACCACCTGATGGCCTGTCAGATGAGCCAGTTCCGGCCGATTTCCGATTTGCAGGGTAAATCCGTTTTGAGGTTCATGCTTTACGGTATGACCATGACTGCAAATGGCATCCAGATCGGTAATTTTGTGACGCGTGATAAAGGTATTAATGGCATCCGAAAACCAATGGGTGATGGTTTCATCCAGGGCATCAAGTTCCGCCTGATCCAAATGAACAGCTTTTTCCAGTAACTTCTTAATATGCTGCGGATACGGAAGCGTAAGGGCCTGACCCAGCTGATAGGACCACTGCGGTCCATTGGTGAACTTCACTTGCGCAATGTCTACACCATCCAGAGAGGTTCCGGACATTACACCTAAAACATGGTAACTTTTATTTTCCATAGGCTGGTCGATTGTTGGCCCGAATTTAAACAATATATTAATAATCCACAGGACCTTGATAGATTTGAAATTTACAACGTCCTCTTCACTTGATTAAAGAAAGCACACCACATGCCATAAATCAAGGTTCCAAAATAGAATAATTCCATTCAAAAAAGTATCTTTGGTCAGAATTTTTCATTTTTAAAATCACAATAGCAGATGGATTTTGAATTATCAGAAGAGCATATTATGATCCGGGATGCTGCCCGGGAATTTGCCAGGAATGAACTGCTTCCCGGAGTCATAGAACGGGATGAGAAACAAGAGTTTCCTAAAGCCCAGGTAAAAAAGATGGGGGAGCTGGGATTTCTCGGAATGATGGCTTCGCCTGAATATGGAGGGGGTGGAATGGACACCATTTCCTATGTCCTGGCCATGGAAGAAATTTCAAAAGTGGATGCCTCAGCTTCAGTGGTGATGTCCGTGAATAATTCTCTGGTTTGCTGGGGGATTGACAGGTACGGTTCGGAGCAGCAGAAGCAAAAGTACCTGAGTAAACTAACCACGGGCGAGGCCCTTGGTGCATTTTGCCTTTCAGAACCTGAGGCCGGAAGTGATGCCACCTCGCAAAAGACCACCGCAATTGACAAAGGCGACCACTACCTGCTCAATGGAACCAAGAACTGGATCACCAATGGCAACACCGCGGATTACTATATCGTTATAGCGCAAACAGATCGTGAGAAGAAACATCGGGGGATTAATGCCTTTATCGTCGAAAAAGGATGGGAGGGTTTCGAAGTCGGCCCTAAGGAAAATAAACTGGGAATTCGTGGCAGTGACACGCACTCCCTGAACTTCAACGACGTAAAAGTCCCAAAAGAAAACCTTATTGGGGAGGATGGATTCGGTTTTAAATTTGCCATGAAAACCCTTTCAGGAGGCCGAATCGGAATCGCCGCACAGGCCCTGGGAATTGCCTCGGGAGCATATGAACTTTCGAAAGATTATGCCCGGCAGCGTAAGGCCTTTGGTACCGAGATCATAAATCATCAAGCCATCGCTTTTAAGCTTGCCGATATGCACGTCAATATTGAGGCGGCACGACATCTTGTAATGAAGGCGGCATGGGAAAAGGATCAGGGCAAAAATTACGACACCTCCAGTGCCATGGCCAAGTTATTTGCGTCTCAGACCGCCATGGACGCTTCGGTAGAAGCGGTTCAAATCCATGGCGGAAATGGTTTTGTAAAGGAGTATCACGTGGAGCGATTAATGCGAGATGCCAAAATCACGCAGATTTATGAAGGGACTTCTGAAATTCAGAAAGTGGTTATTTCAAGGAACATTATGAAAGACTGAATCGAGGTTTATCCCACCGTTTTTTCTTAATACTTCAACAATAATAAGTGAAAAATCATATAATTGAGAAAGAAGCTTATCAGAGATTGTGACAATACCGTATTTTTATAATACTGTAACTCAAAACTTTTAAGGATGAAACGCTTTTTTCTAATTCTGGCAACTGCCGCCATTACCTTATCAAGTTATTCCTGTCGGCAGGAAAGCGGGGGAACCGCCAATCCCTCTCAACAAGATGATCCTCGTAATACCACTACCCAGGACACCTCTGAGGTAGGCGATCCCATGGAGGAGGTCAGAGAGGAATCGGGAGATAGGTCTACAGGATATTAAACGCCGGCCGCATACTGTTTATGAATATCAAACACAGCATGATGAACAGGTTTTTATTGTTAACGACCTTCCTTATTCTGAGCTTCTACGGTTGCCGGGAATCCACCCAGGATAAAACCAGGGATGCCGTAGAGGCCATCGGAGAGGATATAGAAGCGGGTGCGGAAGAATTGGGTGAAGAAATTGAAGAGGGCACACGCAAAGCCGGTAAAGAGATTGAAAGAGGCGCCCGAAAGGCCGGAGAAAAAATAGAAAAAGGGGCCCGAAAGGCCGGGGAAAAAATTGAAGAAGGGGTGCGTGACATTGACCAGGAAATCCAGGAGGAAATCGATTAAAAGAAAACCCGGCATTTCCTCCTTAACACTCTTGTTATAAGTTTGTTATTTTTAGTTATAAAAAATTCAAAAATATATTAAAGCACAACGAACTTCAATAGAAAAAACTTTTGTTTGTAGTAGGTACATTCCAAACTACAAACTCCATGAAAAAGACATTCTTCGGGTTCTTTATCCTCATTTTCTGCGCATACTCCTCGGGTAATGCACAGGAGTTCACCTATAGCCTGGGAATCAAAGGAGGGGTAAATTACAGCCTGGGCGGGCATATAATAGAAGGTGCACCGAATGATGATCCCCGTGGCCCCCAATATGACGCCCAAAGTAAAATAGGGTACCTGGGCGGGGTTTTTGCGCAGGCCAATTTAGGGAGACTCTTTCTTCGCCCGGAAATTACCTACGCTTCCATCAAGACCGGTTATGAATTTCCCTTAGCAGAGACCGAACATAAAGTCACCAAATTTGACATCCCGGTACTCCTGGGGTACAACATAATAGGACCTCTGGATATTTATGCCGGGCCGGTATATTCCAATATTAGCACCAGCAATATCATTGTGGATCCCAATGGAGAGGAATCCCGGGTGGTGGTACAGAGTTCACCCGGCGTCAATTTGCATGCCGGTATCAAATTCGATTTGGGACGCTTTGAAATAGACTTCAGGTATGAACGTACCCTCGATGCACCCGATGATCTTCATACCTCCCACGACTTTGATCCGGTCACCCCTATGGAAGACGGCACTACTACCTATTATGGGGTGGGACGCACCACAATTGAAGACCCCAGAATTCATCAGGTAATTCTGGCGGTCAGTTTCAAGATATTCGGAAATGATTTCGAATCCAACAGAGGTCGTCGCGGAGGGGACTGGTGCTATTAGCAACGGAAACCGAGATAGAGAGCAGGGGTAAAACCGACTTCACCCTCTGGCCCCTTCCATCACCCGGTTTACTTTTAGAAGAAAATCCTCCATTTCGAAAGGCTTGGCAATGAAATCATCAGCCCCGGCCTCAAGACACTTCTCACCAGCTTCCTGGTGCGCGGACATCATTAGAATGGGCACGTTTGAAGTTTTCTTATTCTGGCGCAGGTCGGCACATACTTCCGTTCCATCGACCCCCGAAATAAGCATGTCCAATACTACCAGATCTACGTTGTCATTCTCTACCTGGGATTGTGTTTGGGCTGCACTTTGCGTAACAGCAACTTGATAACCACTGAATTCTAGTAAGGTTTTGAGCATTTCACTGATGCCCGCATCATCATCCACAACCAAAATTTTTTTCGTGGTTTTCATCAATAGTTCAGTTAATTAAATCCCAAATAAATCTTCTCAGAACAAGTCAACTCAGTGGGCTACACACTAGATCGCATCTACAAAGTTAATTTTCTATCTATCTTTCACGGTTAATGTTATCTTAAATAAGGCACTTCTTCTCTCAGAAGATGACCCAGAAGCTGCAAAATTTAAAGATAATCCACCTGAACTGGCCCCATTACTCCCAATGAATTTCTGGTCTAACTGTTAATTCACAACTAAAAAGTTTGAAATTAATGTATCTTCGAAGAGGAAGTACCGGGAACGGCGCTCTATTATAATTTTCAACCAACCAACACCCAGTGGTAATGTCGGATTCAGAAATAATTTTGGTTATCCTTATAACACTTTCCTGTATTCCTACCCTTGCATCCCTGAGCAAACTCGACCAATGGTGGATTCGGGGATTTGATTTTCCCCGCTTACAGATATCATTACTTCAGTTAATCCTGATATTTCTTTGCCTCTACCTGCTGCCATACCAGGCCTTCTGGCACTATGTGATAACAGGCATCGTCGGTTTTAATTTTTTGTATCAGGGGTATAAGATTTTCCCCTACACGATGTTCTCAAAAAAACAAGTTTTACGGGCGGACAAAAAAGAAGGGCCAGAAGTTGTCTCGGTCCTGGTAAGTAATGTTCTCATGGACAATGACAAATACCATAAATTGCTGGATTTGGTTCAGAAAGAGAAACCTAATATGCTCCTGACCCTGGAGAGTGACAGCAAATGGGAAAAAGCATTAGAGGCCATTGAACCTCATTATCCTTATCGGGTAAAAGTACCTCAGGACAACCTCTACGGCATGCACCTTTACGCCAACCTGCCACTTCGAGATACCCAGGTCAAGCGAATTATCAGTAAAGAAATCCCTTCCATTCACGGTTACGTGCAGTTAAAATCCGGGAAATGGGTGCGTATTTACTGCCTGCACCCCAAACCGCCCAGCCCGACGGAAGATGACACCTCCACTAACAGGGATGCCGAACTACTGGTAGTGGGAAAACATATCAAGGAAAATCAGGAATCGACCTTCGTACTTGGCGACCTCAATGACGTGGCCTGGTCCAGAACCACCCGCCTTTTTCAGGCCACCAGCGGCCTGCTGGACCCCAGAATTGGCCGAGGCTTTTTTAATACCTTCCACACCAAATATCCCTTTTTTCGGTGGCCCCTGGACCATTTGTTCCACAGTGATGATTTTAAACTTGTAACCCTTCGGCGACTACGAAGCATCGGATCGGATCATTTTCCCATTCTAATAAAACTCTGTCATCAACCAGAGGCCATGAACCAACAAGAAGAACCGGAAGCAGATCGGGAAGAAAAACAGTGGGCAGATGAAAAAATTGCCAAAGGCAGTCCACGGCAAAAAGTGGAACTGTCTAAAATTACCGCTTGTTCCTGACGGATCCTTCCGGTGGATAGGGGATGGTATCGCGCATTTCCCGAATCTGGCTTTCACTGAAGTTAGGTATGGGTAAATCCTGCTTCTCCCGCCATTGCTGTACGCGGTCTTCAGCGGCTTTGGCTTTCTGAGCAGATATGCCGGCGTCCCGGGTAAAGTACAGCGTCTGAGAAGGCATGGCGAAATCGGTTCCACTTTCTCTGACCTTATCCATAATCCGCAATAAAAGATCTTCTTTCACTTCAAGATATTGATCAAAACCCGGAGCTGTGATATAGGCCCATATTCCTAAGTTCAAGGATGAAGTTCCTATTTCCTCAAACCTGATTCGGGCGGGATCGGGACTTACATAAGTATGAGAATACATGATGGCTCTTATTTCGGCAAGTAAAAATCTGATTTGATCCGTGGAAGTTTCATATCTCAGGGCAATGGTTGGATTGAATAAAAAGCGATCCCTGGTTGCGAAGTTTTCTATGGTAGCCGAAGAGAACTCCCTATTGGGGATGGTCACGGTGGATCGTTCTCCGGTTCTGATTCTGGTGGATCTCATTCCTATTTTCTCCACCGTCCCGTCGGTGTCCCCTACCTTACAATAATCGCCCACTCGCACCGGCTGGTCCACAACCAGGGTTACACTACCGACGAAATTCTCTACTGTTTTTTGTGCTCCCAGAGCTAGTGCAATCCCTCCGATTCCCAGGGCTGCCAGGCCTGTGGTAACATCAAAACCCAGGGTTCCTAAGATCGAAATGGTTCCGAACACCACGATCGCCACTTTGGCCGTACGCCGAAGAAAGAGCACGATGGAAATTCCAGATACATTCCCCCGCCTGCTCATCCGTCTTTCTGTCAGCCGGGTCAGAAAGTCACTTAACTTCCATAGCAATATCAAAAAAGCAACAATTCCTATAATAACGGTCAACCCACTAAAGCGCTGTCTGAGAACAATAGAAACACCCAGTCGTTCTGAGAGGCCCACAAACACCCAAACCGCGAGGTAGAGTCGTATGGGCAGCGAAAAAGATCGCAAAACACCTTCAACAGATTCTTCCTTAGCCCTTCGCCAGAGCTTCAGAAGCAGAAACAGGACGGCCGATACAATCAGCCAGGAACCAAAATAAGCTACGGCCGCCACCAGAAGGATGACGATCCAGTGCGCCAGAGGAACCCCAAACCAATACGTGCTCTCCAAAAAGCCGGGGGAATAGCGTTCAATGAGCAAAGCCTCATCCACATCCACAGCAGCAACGCTCAGCACCGTCTCCCTGGATATTAACCACAGCGGGCGGGCTTCATCTCCTGTTTGTTCCAGATATAATTCTATGGTTTCACCATCTGCGTGTAAACTTCCCACCCGTTCTCTAGCCTGGGGCAGATCATCATCGAGCCTCCCCTGATAATCATCGCTGATAATAGAATACGGCAAGATATTCCCCCGTGCATCAAGCAGTCTTTGAAAGCCCTCAGCGAGTCCTTCACCATCTATGGCACGCTGCTCTACTCCCCTGAGATCCATAAACCGGCTGGCCCTGGAGTAATTCCTATCAGCGAGGGCTTCTATAAAGCCGATTACCGTACCCCTGGGAGTATGACGACCCAGGGAATCGGTAGCTACTTCAACTTCCGGCGGCTGCGCGTTTTCTTCTGTGCCCGGTTCCTGTCCAATGCCCGGTTGCATTCCCCAAAAAAGGAAAATACAAAGTAAAAACAATGTGGGAATCCGTCTAAAATTACATGCTTTAACTCTCATATACACGAAGATACAGCTTTCATTACAGCACTTTTCTTAAAGAAATACTATGATTTGACAGCAACTCCAGACACCAACAGTGCAAAGCGATGGAGGGAAGTCCACTCCCAGGCCCGGGAAAAGTTATTCGTATATTTGTAAAAAGCCTTTTTACTATATGAGTACATCGAAGAAAATTCCCTTCTCCTTGCTGGAATTGGCCACCGTAGGGGAAGGAATCAGTATAAATCAAACATTCCAAAACAGCCTCGATTTAGCCCAACAGGCAGAGAAATTTGGCTATAAGCGGTTCTGGTTGGCGGAACACCATAACATGATCAGCATTGCAAGCTCTGCCACTTCCGTTTTAATCGGTTATATAGCTGGTGGAACCAGCACCATCCGGGTGGGGTCTGGTGGGATTATGCTCCCGAACCACTCTCCCTTAATCGTTGCAGAACAATTCGGAACCCTGGCCAACCTGTATCCCGATCGGATTGATCTGGGTCTTGGCCGGGCTCCAGGCACGGATCAGGTAACTGCTCAAGCCATTCGGTCCGACCGCATGCACAGTGTATACCGATTTCCGGAGGAAATT
>JAJUIC010000126.1 GCA_029265595.1 Flavobacteriaceae bacterium | reverse complement strand
TGATAACTACCACTGGCACTGAGTTGTGGCAGGCCTTGTGCAATTATTTCCCATTTTTGTTTGATGGCCTTTTCCACATCCAGGCGGGCGCTTTGAGCGGTGTAATTATTTTCAAGGCCCAATTGGACCGCCTGTTGAAGATCCAACCGGTAAATGGTATCCTGATGGGTCTGCCCCATTAATGGCAGATGAAGCAGCAGGAAAAGGAAGGCTAAATATCTTATCGGGATCATTGGTTTTGTTTTATTTGTTTCTCAAGTTCCTGAAGACCTTTAGAAGTGGCTATAGCCCGAATGTGGTATTCCATATGCATTTCCACTAAACGGCTATGTGAAAATTCCTCTTTTGGAAATACCTCGTGCTGGCGGATGCCCATGCTGCCCAGGAGGTAGATTTTGCTAATGAAGTTCAAGGGAATATCAGCCCGATAGAGGCCTTCCTTAATACCGCGCGAGAGGTTCTCCCGAATCGAATCCTCCAGTAAATTTTGTTGCTCCTGAAGTAATTTGGCGGCGATCTCAGGATAGTGTTTCTGTAACTGATGATAAGGTGCCGACTTTTCATCTTTCAGGTTATCTGCAGCGAACTTTTTAATTTCATAAAGCTCCTTAATCGGATTCAGGTTTTTATCCTGAATGGAAAGTATTCCTTTTATAATGGTATCAAATACGAAATAACTCGTGGCCTTGACCAATTTCTTTTTGTTGGGAAAATGGACATAGAGCGTTTTCTTGGACATTCCTAGTTCCCGAGCAATCTCATCCATGGTGATGCTGCGCACCCCGTATTGGAGAAATAATTCAGAGGCTTTTTCTAAAATCCTGGTTTTCAAATACTACTGATTTTTCGGCTGCAAATATAGTCAATCGGAAACTTTAAAAACCCCAAAAGTTTCCTAAGTTTTATGACTTTTTGGTTAGGTGATCATTCCCGTTTGTACCCGATCCCTAGCTAAAGAAATAGAACCTATTCATTCAAAATCATGGAGGCTTTCTGTATTTTAGCCGAAATTTTGAACTATGCAGGCAGAAGACCTTTATAGAAAAGCCTTTGATGCTTATCTGGAAGAGAATCTTAAGATCCGGGAACCCGAGAATTTATACAAGCCAATGATTTACATTATGAAGCTTGGCGGGAAGCGGATCCGACCGGTTCTGGTCCTGATGGCGGCCGATATATTCGGAGGGGATTACCGCAAGGCTCTGGATGCTGCGCTTGCTATTGAAATATTTCACAACTTCTCTCTGGTACACGATGATATCATGGACGATGCTCCGCTTAGGCGAGGAGAAAAAACGGTGCACGAACGATGGGATATTAATACCGGGATTCTCTCGGGGGATGCCATGCTCATTAATGCTTACCGGCTTTTTGAGAATTACCAGGCAGAGACATTTCGAGAGCTGGCAAAGCTGTTCTCCCGGACGGCGATTGAGGTCTGTGAAGGACAGCAATATGATATTGATTTTGAATCCAGGGAAAATGTTCAGGTAGAGGAGTACCTGCAAATGATCGATTACAAAACGGCTGTGTTGGTGGGAGCTTCTCTTCAAATGGGCGCCATTGTTGCCAATGCATCGCAGGATAACCAGGAGAAAATATACCAGTTTGGAAGGTTGCTGGGGATGGCCTTTCAGTTACAGGATGATTACCTGGACGCCTTCGGAAATCCTGATACCTTCGGTAAACAAGTCGGAGGGGATATCATTGAAAACAAAAAGACCTACCTTTATTTAAAAGCCCTTGAGGCCTCGGAGCCTAAAGAGGCGCAGCATTTGGAACATCTGTATTCCATTAATCCGACCGATGCGCAGGCTAAGGTGGAAGCGGTGAAAACCATTTTCGAGTCCAGTGGGTCGGCTGCTTTTGTAAAACAGGAAATAGAGGATTATACCATAAGAGCACTTGAGGTTCTGGAGAGCCTGGATATTGCACCAAAGGAAAAAGAAATGCTCAAACGCTTCGGCCTGGAGCTCATGAACCGGGAAGTGTAACCGGTTGTGCTTATTGAATGGGTATTGTTCACTTTGGGTATTTGCCGAACACCTGCCGAATCTTTCACTTATAGTCAATGCCTTTGTTTAGCCTGTTTAGGCTATCCGAACGTACTTTTTCTTCTTGAATATCACCTTGTGGGTGAAAATGGTGCTTTCAGTGACAATTTATTTTCGGGAGTGGGTGAAAACCTGCTAAACCTGCAATTTAAATATCTGTTTGACTCGGGCAATCAGGTTTAAATTTGTACTTTTGTACCGTTTATAAAATAGAAACTGTAGTTTCAACTTATGGATAAATTTTCATTTTTAAATGCAGCTTCAGCTAGTTACTTTGAAGATCTGTATAATCAATATCTGCAATACCCAGATAGCGTTGAACCGAGCTGGAGAGCTTTTTTCCAGGGATTCGACTTTGGTATTGAAAACACCCCAAATGGAGAAGTTGTCGTGGAGGTTGCTCCCAAGGAAGAAGAGGCAGCTCCAAAACCAGGAAATGGCGAAATACCCGATGCTATATTAAATGAATTTCGGGTTGTTCAACTCATAGAGGCATACCGAACCAGAGGTCATTTATTTACAAAGACCAACCCCGTAAGAGAGCGAAGAAAACACACCCCTACACTTGAACTTCAAAATTTCGGGCTGGATAATGGCGATCTGGGTACCACCTTTAAGGCTGGTGAGATTCTCGGTCTTGGTCCTTCCACACTGAAAGATATCATTGCTTATCTGGAAAAGGTGTATTGTGATTCCATTGGAATTGAGTACATGTACATCCGGGAACCCAGGGAAGTGAAATGGATTCAGGAGCGGCTCAGAGTGAATGACAACCATCCGAACTTCACTCCGGAGCAAAAGAAAAAAATATACCGCAAGCTGAACCAGGCGGTCACTTTTGAAACCTTTCTTCATACCAAATACGTCGGACAAAAGCGATTCTCCCTAGAAGGAGGAGAAAGCCTTATTCCCGCTATAGATAGCATTATCGAGGGAGCGGCTGAGCGTGGGGTAGAAGATTTCGTAATGGGAATGGCGCACAGAGGCCGCCTCAACACCCTTACCAATATCTTTGGGAAAAGTCCGCGAGAGATATTTTCCGAATTTGAAGGAAAGGATTATGAAATCGATGCCTTTGATGGAGATGTGAAATACCACCTGGGCTGGACTTCCTGCAGAGAAACCGATAGCGGTAAAAAGATAAACATCAATCTTCCTCCAAACCCTTCACACCTGGAAGCCGTTGGCGCTCTGGTTGAGGGAATTGCACGGGGAAAACAGGATAAACGATACAAGGACGACTTTTCAAAGGTGCTTCCCATCATTGTTCATGGGGATGCAGCAATAGCTGGACAGGGCATTGTGTACGAAATTGTGCAAATGGCCCAGCTGGAAGGCTTTAGAACCGGAGGAACCCTGCATGTTGTCATAAATAACCAGGTAGGATTTACTACCAATTATCTGGATGCTCGTTCCTCTACTTATTGTACGGATGTAGCCAAAGTGACTAATTCTCCCGTGCTGCATGTAAATGCTGATGATGTGGAGGCCGTGGTTCATGCCGTGCTGTTCGCACTTGATTTCAGAATGGAATTCGGAAAAGACGTGTTCATTGATCTTCTGGGATATCGCAAATACGGGCACAACGAAGGAGATGAGCCCAGATTTACCCAGCCACAATTATATAAGGCGATTGGTGGACACAAAAATGTTCGGGACCTTTACATTGAAACCCTTAAGAAGGAAGGAGTCATCGACGATGCTTATATTGAGGAGGTAGAAACCGAATACCGAACCAAGCTTGAGGAGGATCTGGAAGATTCCCGCAAGGAAGAGAATGCCACGATAACTCCAATCATGCAGGATGAGTGGGAAGGTTTTGAAATTGTTGAGGCCGATACCATGCTGGAAGAGGTGGACACGACTGTAGACATGGAAGTGCTTACCGAGGTGGCTGAAGTGATTTCCAAACTGCCGGAGGATAAGAAGTTCATGAGGAAGATGGCCAAACTCGTGGAAAATCGCCATACGATGTTCTTCGAGAAGAATGCACTTGACTGGTCCATGGCGGAACACCTGGCCTATGGATCCCTTCTGAAAGAAGGATATTCCGTGCGATTTAGCGGGCAGGATGTGGAAAGGGGAACTTTCTCTCATCGACACGCCATTGTCAAGGTGGAGGATAGTGAGGAAGAAATCACGCTTCTCAATAATTTAAAAGATACCAAAGGAGATTTTCAAATCTATAACTCCCTGCTATCTGAGTATGGAGTCCTGGGCTTTGAATATGGTTATGCCATGGCACGCCCTGATACGCTGACCATCTGGGAGGCACAATTTGGAGACTTCAGTAATGGTGGCCAGATTATCGTGGATCAGTACATTTCTGCCGCAGAGGATAAGTGGCGTGTACAAAACGGTTTGGTAATGTTGTTGCCACACGGATATGAAGGTCAGGGTGCGGAGCACTCGTCCGGTAGAATGGAACGATACCTTCAGTTGTGTGCCACTGACAACATGTTTGTGGCGGATTGTACTACCCCGGCCAACATGTTCCACCTGTTGAGACGTCAAATGAAGACCAAATACAGGAAACCGCTGATTGTCTTTACTCCAAAATCCCTGTTAAGACATCCAAAGGTGGTCTCTACCAAAGAAGAATTTGCCAATGGCACTTTCCAGCCACTGATTGATGATAAGCAGGCAGATGTTAAGAAGGTGAAGTCCCTGGTGTTCTGTACCGGAAAATTCTATTATGATCTGGATGAGCGTCGTGAAAAGGAAAGTCGGGAGGATGTTGCACTGGTTCGAATTGAGCAATTGTTCCCGCTTCCAAAGAAGCAGATCAGAGAGGTGCTGGAGAAGTACAAGGATGTAGAAGAGGTGGTGTGGGCACAGGAAGAGCCACGGAACATGGGGGCATACAGTCACCTGTTGTTGCACCTCGATGAAATTAGAGACTGGCGAATCTGTAGCAGGCGTGCTTATGCGTCCCCTGCAGCCGGTAGCCCTGTCCGATTTAAGAAGCGCCACGATAAGGTCATTGACAGTGTCTTCGACCGGACTATGGAATAATTGGGTTAATCTATTGAATTAAGCTTAATTTAAAAAGATCTCTCACTACCTTTGTGTGAGGGAAAATTAAATATAAAATTGAAAAGATCATGGCTTTAGAAATGAAAGTCCCGTCTCCAGGAGAATCTATCACCGAAGTTGAAATTGCTCAGTGGTTGGTTCAGGATGGGGATTATGTTGAAAAAGACCAGGCAATTGCTGAAGTGGACAGTGACAAGGCGACCCTGGAACT
>JAJUIC010000076.1 GCA_029265595.1 Flavobacteriaceae bacterium | reverse complement strand
TCCTGTTTAGTAGCGGGAACAGGACTCGAACCTGTGACCTTCGGGTTATGAGCCCGACGAGCTACCTACTGCTCTATCCCGCGATGTGAGTGCAAATATACAACTGTTTTCAACTTAAAACCAAATTCCCTGAGAAATAATTTTAATTAACTCAATACCGTTTCCTTTGCCTGAAACTCCTTAGTCGAAAGAACTTCAAAAACCTTACTGACCCAAATCTGTCGTATGGAATTTAGTTAAGGTACCGTCCTGAAACGAAACAGTTATTTCTATCGGATTACAACATACTTGGCAATCTTCGACGTACGTCTGTTGCGCTACAGACGCATCCAGTAACACCATTATTTCTTCCCAACAATGAGGACATTGAAAATACTGCTCTATCATGACCCCGGCAAAATTAAGCTACTGCATCATCGAATCCATTTGCTCCTGAAGGGTTTCCCATTCTTTCATAAGAGCTTCCTGTCTTTCCTTTTTTTGCTGGTACTTTTTCAGGAAGTCTGGATCAGCAACCGCTTTCTCATAATCCTCGGATAATTTATTATCCATCTTTTCCAGCTGATTCTCTACCTCGGAGATCTTCGACTCGACATTACTGATTTTATTGTTGAGCGCCTTGATTTTCTTTTGATCCCGGGGTTGCTGCTTCTTTTTGGTCACTCGCTCTATAGGATCGCGCTTTTCAACTTCCCGAAGATTCTCCACCTTGCGCTGATCCAGGTAGTAATCGATATCTCCCAGGTATTCTTTTATCCGGTGGTTCTTAAACTCATAAACCCTGTTGGTAAGTCCCTGCAGAAAATCCCTATCGTGCGACACCAAAATCAGGGTCCCTTCAAACCCTCTGAGCGCATCCTTCAGCACGTTTTTAGATTTAATATCCAGGTGGTTGGTAGGCTCATCCATTACAAGCACATTGAATGGCTGTAAAAGCATTTTTGCCAGGGCCAGACGGTTGCGTTCTCCTCCTGAAAGAACCTTGACCCGTTTTTCTACCTCATCCCCTCTAAAGAGGAAGGATCCCAATATGTCTCGTACCTTGCTTCTGTTGGACTCGTTGGCCGCATCAATCATGGTATCCAAAATGGTTTTTTCACCATCCAGATACTCTGCCTGATTCTGCGCAAAATAGCCGATTTGTACGTTATGTCCCAACTTCAGACTTCCCTGATGATCAATCTCCCCAACAATGATCTTAGCCAGAGTAGATTTTCCCTGACCATTTTGCCCAACGAAGGCCGTCTTAGAACCCCTCTCGATCAAAAGATCGACACCTTCCAGAACTCTTTTACTGCCATAGAACTTACTGACTCCTTCCGCTTCGATGACGACTTTTCCGGGATTAACCGACACCGGAAACCGCAAATTCATGACACTGTTATCGTCCTCATCCACTTCAATGCGCTCCATCTTATCGAGCTTCTTGATAAGAGATTGCGCCATACTTGCCTTGGTGGCTTTGGCACGAAATTTTTCAATTAGTTTTTCGGTCTGTTCAATCTGTTTCTCCTGGTTTTTTTGAGCGGCCATTTGTTGTTCCCGGAGCTCTTCCCGAAGCAGTAGATACTGAGAATAGGGTTTGTTATAATCGTATATTTTACCAAGCGAAATTTCAATGGTCCTATTGGTCACATTGTCCAGAAACATCTTATCGTGAGAGACAATCACCACGGCACCCGGATAATTATTCAGAAATGACTCCAGCCAGATGATGGATTCAATATCCAGGTGGTTGGTAGGCTCATCCAGCAGCAGGATGTCATTGTTTTGAAGAAGGAGTTTTGCCAGTTCAATCCGCATCCTCCACCCTCCGGAAAAAGTATCAGTTAATTTATCAAAATCGGCTCTCGCGAATCCCAGACCCTGCAGGATACGCTCGGTATCTCCCTGATAATTATAGCCGCCATGGATTTCATATTGCTGCTGCACATCATTGAGATCCACCATCAGCTGATGATATCCTTCACTTTCGTAGTCCGTACGTTCAGCTAACTGAGTGTTGATTTCCTCCAGTTTCTTTTCCAGCCGCTTTATTTCAACAAAAGCTTCATAGGCTTCCTCCAGTACGGTACGACCTTCCTCAAAATCGATATCCTGTTTCAAAAATCCGATCTGAACATCCTTATCTGCAGCAATATCACCTGAATCCGCCTCGATCTCCCGGGCCAGTATTTTCAACAAAGTAGACTTTCCCGCTCCATTCTTTCCGATCAGACCCACGCGATCTCCTGAACCGAGTCTAAAGGTAACATCCTCAAACAGATACTCGCCCCCAAAGGACACCGAGAGGTTATGAATATTCAACATCCGTTTCTTTCTTTCTGCAAAGATGATTAATTTTGCAATGCTAAAAAAAGCCACATGAAGTTAATTAGTGGTCTGAAAGGATCAAAAATATATAGTGTTCTTACAGGTACCTGCCCGGTTTGTCACCAGGAAAGCATGTACAAAGAAGACAACCCGTATAAAGTAAACCATTTGTTCGACATGCATGAAAGATGCTCCCACTGTGGCACAAAATACAAGATGGAGCCTTCCTTCTTTTTCGGAGCCATGTATGTCAGTTACGCTGTGGGAATTGCCTTTGCAGTCCCTGCTTTTGTAATCCCTTATTTCTTTTTCAACCTTTCACTGCTGACGACCTTTTGGATTATTGTCGGGGTTTTATTTGTGACCCTTCCCATCATCGTCCGAATTTCAAGGAACATTTGGGTGAACCTGTTTTTTAATTACAACGAAAAGAAACAGGAAAATCCCCAGACCCAACATCAGCACTCAGAATCCTAGAGCTTTCCGTATTCTTTTGTGAAATCTTGAAACATCCATCTCTAAAGGGACTGGTGTGCCATGATCCATTAAATCAAGGAGCGCAGCGGTGGCCATAGGAGCTGTGAGCACACCCCGGCTTCCGAACCCATTACTTATAAAAATCCGGGGATAGACCGGATGCTGTCCTACAAGAGGCCGACGATCTATGGTTGTAGGCCGAATTCCTGCTATCTGGTCCACAACCTGATACGGAACTTCGAGAAGTTCCGAGAGTTTCTTCTCTAGTTCTTCCCTCGCCTGCAGGGTAGGTTGCATGGTTTTATCCTGATTGTTATAGGTGGCCCCAACCACAAAGCGGCCATTCCCAGTGGGGGAAATGAAAACTCCAGCTTTGACCATCACCTCCAGCTGCAGATCCGGTGCTTCAATTATCAGGTATTCCCCCTTATTCCCTATCATAGGAATCCCTTTGAAATAAGGATTGTGAAGCACCCCGAATCCCTCACAGAAAATAATATTTCGAGCAGTCAAATCTTTATACTGCACCCCGTTCTCTGTTAGTTGAAGATCCTCATATCGAAAGGATTCTTGAGACAATTTTCCCTCGGACCTCCATTTATTTTCAAGTGCAGAAAGCATTACCTGGGTTTGAACCCTGGCAGTGTGATTTACTTTTCCGAAGGAAAAACTCCCGGAGATACCATTCCCCACCTTTTTATGAAGTCTGGTATCCAGAAACGGACTCAGCTGGTGATTGTCAGCTGCCTCAAACCAATTGTTCTGCTCTTGGACAGAGGCAAATTTTCGATAAATCTCTACAGGCGAAAGGAAACTTGTTTGCAGATACTGCTCCATCTCCCTGTAGAAGATCCGGGCGGTTTCCAATTGCTCATTGGATTTCCACGCCAGGGTAAATCGCTTCAGGATAACAGGGTTCATCACCCCGCCTGCCACCTTAGAGGCATTCAGACGGCCGGGATCGAAGACGTGAAACCTCTTTCCCTCCTGCTCCAGTTTAAAGGCCGCAGCGGCGCCTGCAATACCCAATCCAACTATTATACTATCCAACATGGAACAAAAATAAACAAAAAACGCCTCCGGGATTTCCGAAGACGTTTTTAATATAGGTTGAAATCAGACTAGTAATTCCACATATCCTGTTCAAAATCGCGTATACCCTCTTTGATACGTTCCGATTCCAGTAATTGCATAAAGGCATTCTCCCTGATGTACTCGTTAATTTCCCGGTCACCGTGAATGTTGTCTTCGGCGTATATCACTCCGTGAAATCTTCGCGAGTTGAGCAAATGATCAAAGGTGATGGGCTGAGAGGTGTTTTCCTGATTGAAGGCATAATTCTCATGCAGGACCTGACGGGCGTCCGGAAACCAGACCCAGAACAGTTCCACAAGGGCCGGTTCATCAGAGTCAATGAAATTCACATCAGGCGCTACTGGTGCGATTCCCAGCAGTCGGTATTTTAGCTCCGCCTGCCTTTTATCAAAGTACCACAACCCCCGGATTCTGTACTCCATGATATCGGCAGCAGAAATGTCCCGGCGGGTGATAAACTGAGGATCAATGGCCTCTCCGGCATTGTACTGTTCAATCCCCAGGTCCGTGGTATCCACTTTGGACAAGGCCGCGCTGATATCACTCAGTTCCCGCTTTTCGGTAAAATAAGAATCAGCATAAACTTCCTTAATCTTCCCATTCCGAATATTGCTTACCAGTACATCATACAGGGCTCGGCGTGTATTTCCGATTTGGTTGGTGTCTATGGGATAGTACAGGGGAAAATTCACCCGCTCATCCAGATCGATGGTTTCCCATACGGTTTTGGACCACAAAATATCCCGCTCATCCACATAACCATAAGCCATGGGCTTGGTCTGGCCATAGGCTTGTTCGGCCCGGGTTGGACCACCGATATCTTCAGGAGTTCGCGCATTGAGTATATTGGTCTGGGCAAATGATCCCACACTCATAAACAACCCAATAGCCCCAAGTAAAAAGCCTTTGCAATTCATAATGCTTCGATTTTAGTTTGTCAGTTCCACCATCACGGGTGAAACACTCTTGAGCTTATAACTGCTGTTTCCAGCCAGTTGTGCTTCAATGTCAAAAATTTGGATCGCCTCCCCTCTGCCAGCACGCCTAAGGGCAGCTTTGGCAGCATTGTCTAACTGCTGTCCGCGAACCTGTACCGTCGGCTGTCCGGGCACCTTCATTTTAAATCCGGTAATGCGCAGATTCAGATCAAAATCAAAATCAGGCAGGGTTGCCCCAATGGTGGATATCTCCAGATTCTGTCGCTGCATCCGCACTGTTCCGGCTTCTCCACGTACGGTACCTACCGGCTGAGGAATATCCTTAATTCGGAAGGTTTTACTATCCGATACGGTCTCTCCCCCAGGCAGGTTTCCACTGACGTTGATGGTCACCTCTCTGGCCTGAAGACTGGTAACGTTCATCACGTACTGACCGGCACCTCCCGCTGGTCGTAGTCCCGGAGCATTTGCCGTAACATTTCCTACACCCGGAATGGATATGGTCATGGGGTTATCAACCCCCCGATACACCACATTCATTTTATCGGCAGATATCACGGCAGAGTTTGGTTTTGGTATTACTGCATAGGAACTTTCAATTCGGATGGGTACAATGGAATCCCCTTCTTTGAACTCCATGACTCCTTCGATTTTCTGTTCCCCGACATTACCTGCCGGAAAATCAAGTACCACCTGACCTGCCTCGGTGCTTTCTATCTCCTGTCCGTTAATGACAACATTTTCAAAATTCAGGGTGGGATCTACTCTTCCCAGCATCACGCGACCTTTGAAATTCTCACCACTGAAAAAGGCCGTTTTCTCCGGTATGACTATGGCTGTATAATTGGTCAGCGACACCTCGCTTTGCAACTGGCCCGATAGCATGGTCGTAAGAATTTCCCCCTGATTGTTCTTCGCATCTGACTGCATCTGGGTGAGTTTAGTCACAGAGGCAATGATGGGGTACCCCTCAAAATGGTAGCTCAACCAGTTTTTAGTGACTCCTTCACTGTCCGTGACAGCCTCTGTGTTGAATTCCTGTCGGATTTGTGCGGCTGCCTGAGGGTCGTCTTCCTCCAGAATCGCTGCCACGCCCTCCCGATAGGATTCAATTGCGGCTATAAATTCCTGTCCATTCGAACTGGGTTTTCCACTTTGAAAGAAATATTCATCCAGATCGCTTGACCGGTCCATGGCCTGATAATTCCGAGGGTCGTCAAAATTAACCAGCAACATGTTTTTCAGGTCCTCAATATAATCTGTAAAGTTCTGGGTAATCGAATCAATCTGATTCGCTTTATTCATCAGCGGCCTGTATTTCTCAGGCTGTTCATCTACCTTGGCAGCTAGATTAGCCATAAAAGCATCATTTCGCTGGGTGGTAGTCTGATTGTTTTGTGTTAACTTTTCGTTTGTCAATCCAAAAGCAGTAAGAACCTCCTTGGACATATTTAAAGCCATCATCGCAATGAAGACCAAATACATCAAGTTAATCATTTTCTGCCTGGGAGTCTGTTTTCCGCCTGCCATTTATGTAGGTTTTCTAGATTTAAACACTTACCTGATATCAGGCTCTATGATTCATTGCAGACAACATCCCGCCGTAAACGCCGTTTAAAGAAGAGAGGTTTTGGCTCAGAGATTCCATCTGTTCTTTTAACCGTCCGGCGTTCTCCGCTACCTCCTGATTGATTTCTGCCTGTCTCCCGGCGGACTCAACCTGCATTTTATAAATGCTGTTGAGTGTTTCCATCTGTGCGGCAGCAGTAGTGAGTTCTTCACTATATTTTTTCTGTGAGGCCACGGCATCTACTGTGGGGGCCATGTTCTTGGCGGCTCCCTCGAAGTTTCGGATACTCTCAGCCAGACTGGACATCAGTGTTGCATCAATTTGGGCGTCCCGAAGCATCTCATCCAATTTTTTTGAAAGTAAACCCTGTGCCTCTTCCTCTTCTATAGAAGTCGTTGACTGAACCTGCGCGGTCCGGGTAGCCGGATCCCCACCTTTGAGTTCAGGGTATACCAGGGACCAGTCCAGGTCCGTATCCACCGGTTCGAATGCAGAAACCGCAAATACCAGGGCCTCTACCACCAATCCTGCAATCAGCATTTCGTTCCCGAAAGGCCAGTGCATGATCTTAAAAAGAGCACCAAGGATTACAATGGATGCACCCAAACCGTACACCATGTTCATCAGTTTCTTACTTGCTTTTGATTGTGCCATAATTAAAAAGTAATTGAATTAAAGTTGAAGTTATTTTGAAATAGATTTAAGGATTCTTATCGGTTCTGATTCAGCGTAACATCGGTTCCAAGGTAGTCCTGTACGGTCCTAAAGCCAATGTAACTCCTCGCGGAATCAGCGTATTCATAATCGCGCGAGCTCACTTGCAAAAAATAAGCCACATCCTTCCAGGAACCACCCCGTACCACTTTTCTGGGATTCTGGATATCATTCACAGAAGGGTTCATGGAAGAGGTGTAATTGTAGGCTCCCGGATCATAGGAGGAAAGCACCCATTCCGACACGTTCCCTGCCATGTTATACAGCCCGTAGTCATTGGCTTCATAGGATTCCGCCTCTACCGTATACAGGGCCTGGTCAGCCGCATAATCTCCCCTAAGGGGTTTGAAATTGGCCATAAAGCAGCCACGATCATTCTTGGTGTAGGGTCCGCCCCAGGGATAGGTCGCAGATTCAATTCCACCACGGGCGGCGTATTCCCATTCCGCTTCCGTAGGTAAGCGATAGGCCGGAACATTATGCTGCCCCTTTTGCTTACGGTACCCGTTATGGTATAAGGTACGCCAGTGCGTGAATGCCCGGGCCTGGTTCCAGTTGACGCCAACCACCGGATAATCATCATAAGCGGCATGCCAGAAATAGTCGTTGTGCATGGGTTCGTTATAGGAGTAGTTAAAATCTTTTATCCACACCGTGGTATCGGGATATATTTCAACCTCCTCTTCATGCAAAAATTCACTGCGCCCCCTGTTAGTAGCTCGGGCTGCCGCATCAATATCAAGCCAGGAGTAGCGGAATACCAGATGGTCCACATCTATGCCCCGCTGCCCGTTGTACACCTCATCAATGGGAATGTACATGGTGTCCATTACCTCGGCATAGTACTCATCGGGATAATCCCGGGTGTCCCAGATAATATCAATGTCTTTATTGAGCCGGCGCCCTTCATATCCACCCATACTATAGTAATTGTCATACATATAGCGTTCGTAAACGGACATGTCATCAGGATTGTAATCTGCAAAGGCATACTCCCCAATGCCTCCGGTACCTGGGGTTTCTCCGAGTTCTTCGGCAAAGATGGCTAACTTCATGCGCACCACGGAATCCCGTACCCAGTGCACGAACTGCCTGTATTCGGAGTTGGTGATCTCGGTCTCATCCATATAAAATGAACGTACGGTTACAGTACGCGTCGGAGCATTTTCCAGTGCTGGCAGGTCATCATCTGATTTTCCCATAATGAAGGCACCCCCAGGAACTAAAGTCATCCCGTAGGGCTTCTCCGGATGCCATTTCTTGCCCTGCGCCCCCACAAGCTGGCCCTGGTCTCCTCCCCCACAACTGGCTAGACAAGCGAAAACGGCAATTAGCAGAATTGATTTCTTCATAGTAGCTTAAAGATTTGGAACAATAGCTTTAACCGAGTAAACCTATTTATATATTTTTTAATACACAACTAATTTTGTTAAAAAGGAAATCGACAACAATTTTTTAAAGACTCTTTCACACCATGTTTTTCCTCTTCGTCTTATACCATCGTTCCGGCATTATCTGATTGCATGCATCCAGATATTCCTCCTCGGTGCAAGGTAATAACGTATTTCTTGTTAAATTATTATTCATTTGATATTCGATAGGAATCTCTATCCACCATCTTCCAGAAAGCGGGCTCTTGTAAAAAACCAGAATCTCATCATCTATAGGTACCTGGTACCGGGTAAAATTTTCTTGTGCCGAAAGGGCATATTCATTCCGCCTGTAATTCACGCCCTCCACGAAATACCATAACGCCTGGGCCACCAACATATTGCACGCAGCATAGTTGTGCGTTGCAGTATACTCGTAGATTCCAAATGAAGAAACTTTATCGCTGATGCCCGCGTAACGCGCCAGAGCGCAGAGCTGTTTCCCATCAAATCCGTTGGGCGAGGGCACATGAGGATTACCCAGTGTGGCAGCACTGACGGCACCCAGATCGATTCCCACCAAATCTGCATCCCGCATCAATGGTTCCACCATTTCTATATTGGCAGCAACTTCTCCAAGACGGCAAGCATCAAAAAACAACTTTTCCATCAGATCAATCTCATCCTGAGAATTAAAATAAGTCTGGAACCCAATGGCGGTATAATTGGATAAATTGTAAGGTTTATCCACCACCACCTTTCCCATAAAGGAATTATTGCGGATGGGTGCTTCAATATCGCCCAGATCAAAACGGGCATCGACATTCACGATGTTCACCATCTGATCCAGTTGGTCATAAGCCCGATATTGGGCGTACATCAAATCCTGGCTTCCCCCAAGCACCACCGGCAACACATCCATTTTTATTAACTGTGCCACCGTCTGGCCAACAGCAAAGTAAGTGTCTTCTACCGTCTCTCCAGGCTGAATGTCTCCCAGATCCGCGAGTTTCAGATCCCAGTTTCCGGGGTAGAGCCGGTATAGTTGATACCGAATGGCTGAAAAATTAAAAGGTTCCCGGGGCCCTCTGACATCCAGGCGATCTTCCAGTACTCCAAAAAAGGCCACCTTCACCCCATCCAAATCC
>JAJUIC010000052.1 GCA_029265595.1 Flavobacteriaceae bacterium | reverse complement strand
CGTAATGAACTCCCGGAGCTCCAGGACGATGTCGTTCCAATCTGCAGCCTCATGTTTTTGAAGCGATAGGTAGTTGTCATCGATAAAAACTTCTTTGACAAAAGGGAACTGGAAAAGGGCCTGGGCCAGGGGAGCGTGGCGCGCTTCCTCGGGATTTTTGAACTCTACTGTATGAAGTACCAATTTTTTGTTCGCCACAAATTTCATGACCCGCGGGTTTGGAGTACTTTCGGTGTATACCGTAACGGGCAACTTCTGATTCTGCACAGGATTTACTACGACTCCTCCTTGATTCAGATACTCCTGTATCTGCTGAGCTACCTCGTTTTGAACATCCTTCCAGTACACGATGTTGTATTTTTCTATGGCCACAAAGTTCTGGGCCAGGTAAACTTTTTTCACGAAAGGCAGGTGAAACAGCTGTTGAGCCAGAGGGGATCTTGTAGCTTCATCTATGTTGTTGAATTCGAAGCTCTCGTGCTGAGTCAGGAACTTGTTGGCTTCAAATTTCACGATGGCCGGGCGGGATGTCGGCTTTATTTCTATAGTGATTTCTTGCATGACTGTAATTTTGGGCAAAAATACGAAATCCCTGGAGATAAGCCGATAAGCTGCAGTGGATAGTACGTCGGCATACCAGCTGCCGCCATGTATCCCAAAGGCACAAAACAAAAACTGCGCCTCAAGTCGGGGCGCAGTATACCATTAAATGCGAATCTGAATTTAAATTCCCAGCTCAGCCTTTACATCAGCCATCAGGTCATAACCGTCAGCCATCAGCAGTCCGGCTCCTGTAGTTGAATCCAGGACGTAGTCATATCCTTTCTCACGAGCTACTTTCTGAATGGTTTCACGAGCTTTCTCCAGGATGGGCTGTAGTAATTCCATTTCTTTTTGCTGAAGCTCCTGCATGGCATTGTTTCGGTATTCTCCAATGCTTCTTTGAGTCTGCTGAAGTTCGTTTGCACGCTTCGCGTTTTCTTCATCAGTCATCGTGCTAGCTTCCGCTTCGTAACGCTGGAAGGTATTTTGAGCTTCTGTCATCAAATCCCGAATTTCCGTATCATAAGTACGTTGAAGCTTCTGTAATTGGTTCATAGCCTCCTCGTAAGCAGGCATTGACTCAATGAGTTCCTGAGAGGCGATATGAGCCACCTTGGATTGCGCATTGGTAAAGGCAGTTGCGCCTAACATCACCGCTACGGCTAGAAAAAGTGTTCTGAATTGTCTCATTTTTAAAATTTAATTAGTAATTATCTATTTCTGTTTTGTTCTTTTTTATTGGTCTAGTTGCTCCCTCGCGCTTTCAACAGAGTCCTTTTTCTGTTGACGTTGCCTCAGGATTTCTTCCCTTCGCTGCTGGAACTCACGCTGTCTCGCTTGGCGAAGAGAATCTCGCATCCTTCGCCGCTCCTCCAAAAGCGCTTCCCGTTCCCGGGCTCTCTGGGTTCGGAGGTCTTCTCTTTTTTGCACCTGCGCACTTTCCTCTGGACTTCGTTCTTCTTCCCTTCTGAGGGCTTCCCGTTCCTGTCGGTTAGAGACTTCTCTGCGATTGGAAGCCAGTTCGATCCTTCGCAGAACCATATCGCTTAAATCGTGTTGCTCCTCGGCATACAGGGTAATGGGTTCGGAACTTTTATCAAAGATAAAGTCATAATTGCGAGCTTCAGCTATCTCCTGTACCGCATTGAATACCTGATCCTGGATTGGATGCACCAGGTTGAGTTGTTGCTGGATCAAATCTCCCTGTGGTCCGAATCTCTTTTGCTGATAGGCACGCAGTTGCTGCTCTTCAAATGCAATTTCGTCTTCCCGATCTTCAATGAGCTTCTGAGTCAAGAGGGGACGTTCCCGATCCAATTCTCTCCTCATTTCCTCAATCCGTTCCTTTTCCTGTTCAATTTCTTCCTTCCACTGGGCTGCTTTTTGATCCAGCAGATCGGAAGCCTGTTGATATTGAGGAACGTTTTCAAGGATATAATCCATGTCTACATAACCCACCCTGTTGGCTCTTTGAGCCGGTAAAGCTGCTGTGAACAGCATGACCGTCAGTCCGATGGATATAAATCTTTTCATAGACTGGAAATTCAATAGAAAATACTATGCCAAATATTAAAACTGTTGTCCTATTATGAAATGTGTTTCCCATCCATTGGGACCGTCTGCACCCGGTAGCGTGTCAAATCCGTATCCGAAATCAATACCCAGCAGTCCGAAGGCGGGCATAAAAATTCGAAGACCGGCACCTGCAGATCGGTACATGCGGAAGGGGTTATAATTTTTAAAGTTATCATAACTGGCACCAGCCTCCAAAAAGGTCAGCGCATAAATGGATGCCGTAGGTTTCAGGGTAATGGGATAGCGGAGTTCAAGGGAGAACTTATTGTAAATGGTAGCCCCGTCATTGCTGGTGGCCTGACTGGTTGTCGCCCGATCCACAGGGACTACGGAATAGTTCGGATACCCGCGCAGGGACACCGACTCGCGGCCGTCCAGACTGTAGGATCCCAAACCGTCTCCCCCCAAATAGAACCGCTCAAAAGGAGGCACGCCTCGATCGTTGTTATAGGCTCCCAGGAAGCCGTATTCCGCGTTGGTTCGCAACACCAGTTTCTCATAGAGGTTGGTAAACCACTCCCCTTTGAATTTGATCTTGTAAAACTCCAGCCACTTGAACTTCTCCTGGTCAATAAGGGACTGATCCGGTCTGGGGGTCTCATCGGGTCGCAGGGGACGACCGTCATAATCGATGAGCTGACCTTTTTCGTTTTGTAATTGATATTCCCGTTGTTCTCCCAGGGTAGCGTAATCTATATCGTTAAAAAGCGAGAATGGAGGCGTGAATTTAGCCGTTATTTCAAATCTGGAACCATACATCGGGAAGATGGGGTTGGTCCCGGAGTTGTCCCTTGAAAGTCCTATGGTGTAGGACAGGTTATTGGCGTATCCGTCTCCAAAGGTAAAGAGGCCCGTATTGTAATTGCTTAAATTGTAGTGCTGGAATCCCAAAGCATGAGAGAGCACGAAAAAGTCATCCGGCCATTCCAAACGGTTAGCTAGGCCCAGGGTCACCCCGGTGATGGAAAACTTACGGTCGCGATCCACTTCCAGGCGGCGGTAGCTCTGATATGGGTTAAAGTAATATTGTTCGGTGTGATGGAATGACAGGGAAAGCCTTCGAGGCTTTTTTCCTCCCCACCAGGGTTCTGAGAATGATAGGCTGTAGGTCTGGTAATAGGTACTGGCCTGCGCTCTTAGGGAAAGGGTCTGGCCATCTCCCATGGGAAGTGGTTTGTAGGCTTCCTTATCGAAGATCCCTCTGAGGGAAAAGTTGTTGAAGGAAAGTCCGAGGGTTCCCACGAATCCTCCGCCTCCATATCCTCCCTGTAGCTCGATCTGGCTGGCACCGCTTTCCACAACATTGTATTCCAGGTCCAGGGTCCCTTCATCCGGATCTACATTTTGGAATTCAGGTTCCAGTTGCTCCGGATCGAAGAAGCCAAGCTGCCCAAGTTCCCGTAGGGTCCGCATCACGTCCGCTTTACTGTATTTTTGACCAGGGCGTGTGCGCAGCTCCCGATAAATTACGTGGTCATGGGTTTTATCGTTTCCGGTGACACGAATGTCATTAAAGTAGGCTTCTTTGCCTTCGCGAATTCGGATTTCAAAGTCAATGGTGTCGTTGTGGACACGGACCTCTACCGGATTAATGTTGGAGAATAAGTATCCATTGTTCTGGTACAGATTGGTGATATCCTGGGCATCGGGATCGGTAGGATCTGCGATTTGCTCCCGCAAAAGAACCCCGTTGTACACATCGCCTTTATCAATGCCGAGAACCGACCTGAGTTGATTGTCCGAATAGACGGAATTACCCACAAATTCAATATCCCCGAAATAATATTGATTTCCTTCTTCAATACGCAGTTGAAGGGCTACCCGGTCCTGATCCTGTACAATCAGGGTATCGGATACAATCCGGGCATCGCGGTATCCTTCTTCTTTGTATTTGTCAATAATGTTGGTCTTGTCGGCCTCGTAATCTTCCTGGATGAACTTGGAGCGTTTCCAGAAGCGCAGGAAGTTTTTTCTTTTGGTATCCTTCATCGCCCGCCGTAGCTTGGCATCTGAAAATTCACTGTTGCCTTCAAAGGCGATTTCGGCGATCTTTACTTTTTCTCCCTTGTCGATACGCACCAGCATGTCTACCAGATTTCTGGAAGCGGATGTCGTATCCTGTTTGGGGAAAGTGTTGATGGTAACTGTGGAATTCAGAAACCCGTCTTCTTTGTACTTGTTCTGGATGTAGTTGCGGGTGGTGGTCAGGAGATTTTCGTTGACTTTTACTCCGGGTGTAAGTTTGGTCTCTTTCTTTAATTCATCCTGTTCCCGTCTTTTAACCCCCGTAAACCGGACCTCAGAAAGCTGCGGTACCTCCACAATTTCGAGCTCCAGATCTGCCACGCCATTTTCAATATTGGTGATATAAATATTGATATCGCTAAAGAGATCCAGGTCCCAGAGTTTTTTCAATACATTGCTGATACGATCTCCGGGTAGAAAAATTTTCTCCCCCGGTTTCAATCCGGTAAAGGTTATTACGGTTTGCTCGTTGAAGGTAACTGTTCCCGTTACTTTGATTTCGCCTATGGTGTACTCTTCTCCATTGCCAAGTGGTAAATCCTGAGCCTGGAGGGGGCCGATATGCAGGCAGAAAATCAGAAGTGCTGCGAAATATCGTGTAAATGATACTTTAGCCAAGTTGCTCGCTTGTTTTTCCAAATCGTCTTTCTCTGTTTTGATAATTGTATATGGCTTCAAAGAGGTGTTCCCTTCTATAGTCTGGCCACAATATTTTCGTAAAATAAAGCTCCGCATAGGCGATTTGCCAAAGCAGAAAGTTGCTAATGCGCTGTTCCCCGCTGGTGCGAATCAATAAATCCACATCGGGAAATTTTCGGGTGTAAAGATGCTCATTTATAACCGATTCATCAATATCTTTTAAAGAAATCTCGTTGCGCTGGATTTTGGCCCCTATCTGCTGCATGGCCTGTACCAATTCATCCCTGGATCCATAGCTCAGGGCCAGGGTAAGGTTCATTCTGGTGTTGCCCGAGGTCTTGTCCATAACCTCTTCCAGCTCCTTTAAAACCGAGGCGGGAAGGTTCTGCAAGTTCCCGATGGCATCTAGTCGGATGTTGTTGTCCTGTAGGGTTTTAATCTCCTTTCGAAGCGATGAAACCAGGAGTTTCATAAGGGTTTCGACTTCCATCTTTGGGCGCTTCCAGTTCTCGGTTGAAAAAGCGTACAGCGTCAGTTGCTGGATGCCGATCTCGGCACAGCCTTCCACAACATCCCGTACGGCCTTAGTGCCTTTTTGGTGACCCGCCACTCTGAGGAGCCCTTGTTTTTTTGCCCATCGTCCATTTCCATCCATGATGATGGCAATATGTTTAGGGAGCGCGTCGGGGTTTATTTTATCCTTGTATTTCATTCGAAGTTGTTATAACAGGCCTTCTTGTTAATAAAGATGGTGACATAAAGGCCTGTAAAAATATACCAGTCATTGGAATTTGGGTTCCCAAAGTTAAATTGTCCTGAGTGGCTCCCATCCAGATTGTCTGTCAGGGCATAGCGCGCTCCCAGTTCGATGCCTCCTGTGAGAAATGAATTGAGTCTGCGCTTGTAACCCAGGCTGATAGGGATCGAAACATTACTAGCCACCCCTCCTTTTTTTTCTATCCCCTGTGGGGTTCCCGTTAATTGGTCCGCAAAATAATAATTTACGCCGGTATATAAATACGGAGTACCATGATTATCACTCCGCGTGAGATTAAATTTTTCAAAGGTGAATTCCAGGCCGGCCGAAATTTCCAGTAATTGGGTGGAGAAGGAGTATCCGCGCTCCTGCCTGCGAAGGTCCCTTGAATTGCTGTCATCGGCACTCAGCTCAGTGTAGAGCAGAGAAAGCCGATAAGAATGGCGTGTGGATGCGTTGTACTTAAAAAGAAACCCGCCAAAAAGCGTGTTGGGGTTGATATAGGTGCTCGCTCCGACATCTCCCACGTAATTTGCGCCTCCCGCGAAGGGTCCAACCTCTACTTGTTGGGAAAGAGCCGCTGTGGGGGTGAGTGTCATCAACAGAACCGCTAATATATACCTCATTGGTTTCTACAAGTCTGCAAATATACAAATTCTGATTGCTTAAGAAGTTCTTAAGAATCCTTACTATCCCTTAACAGAGATACGCGAAAAATATTGTTTAGTTGCGTTTGTCTTCTCCCCAGAGGAGTTTTTTGCGAATGGTCTGAATGAAAGAATCCCCGTGAAGCTCCACCAGGCGTATCTTAAACGGAGCTTTTTCGATTTGAAGGGTGGTGTGATTTTTTACCGTCACCGTTTTAGAATCCATAGATACCAAAAACTCTTCATCCCTACCGATAATCTTCAGCGTCACGCGTTTGTCGTCTTTAATGATTAAGGGTCGGGCATTGAGGTTGTGCGGAGCAATAGGGGTAAGGCACAGGGCTTTGGTGGAAGGCATAATGACCGGGCCGCCACAGCTCAGGGAATACCCGGTGGAACCTGTGGGAGTAGAAACAATGAGGCCATCTGCCCAGTAGGCCGTCAGGTACTCGTCGTCCAGCCAGGCCTCAATGGTAATCATGGAGGTGGAATTCTTGCGGTTGACCGTAATCTCGTTAAGGGCAAAGTTTCCATTGCACAATTCCTGGTTTTCAGGGGTGGTTTTAAGTCCAAGGACCGTCCTGTGAGAAACGCTGAATTTTTTCTGCAGAAGCTTTGGGATGATTCCCTTAATGTCCTCTTTGTTTACAGTAGCCAGAAAGCCCAGTCTTCCAGTGTTGATTCCCACAATGGGGATTCCCAGGTCCTTTATGAAACTTGCGGATTTTAAAATCGTTCCGTCCCCGCCAATGCTGAAAAACAAGTCGAAGCTGGAATCGAGCTTCTCAAAGGTGCTGAAGTGGCTGTAATTTTTGGTGATGGATTTGTGTTGCTGGATGAGGTTGAAAAAATCTTTTTCTATATAGACTTCTATCTCCGGGGTATCCAGACTTGAGAGTAGTTCTTCAATATAAGGCCCGGCCTGTGCGTGATAAAACTGCCCATAAATTCCGATTTTCATGACTAAATGTTCAGGTATTTTTCCAGATAATCCCTGCGTTCTTCCAGATTGGTCTGAAAACTGTCTTCCTGGTGCTGAGAGATAATTCTGTAGCCGTATCTTCGGAAAGACTGCAGTAAAGCATTAAAACTTGTGGCGCTCACTTTCACCGTTATCAGAGCCAGGTCATTATCCAGGCCTGACAGGAAGCAACCCAGCACCTTGGAGCCGTTGGTTTCCACAATTTGGCAGATTTCGCTGAAGGAATAATCTTTAAATGGTTTTTCCAAGGTAATTATATTTCCGGCATCTGCCAAAAATGGTGAATCAGTCAGATGATGAAGAATGCTTTCGAGCTCCACATACCCCACATACTGGTTCTGTTTATTCAGTACCGGAAGAAGGTTGGTTTCATGAAGGGAAAAGGCGTTGAGGGCTTCCATCCAGTTGTGGGTGTTACGGATGAAAAAATCTTCCAGAGCAAAGCGGTATTCCGCAATGGACTTATCGGGTTCAAAACTGGCTACATCATTCCCTGAAAGACAACCCTGGTACACTCCGTGTTCAACTACCGGAAGGTGACTGAAAGGCAGCTCATGGAATTGTTGCTGCAACTGCCCGATGGAGGCATCGGGAGCAAGCGGCTGGATGTCATTCATTAACTGGTCCTGAATAATCATGGTATTGCTATTTCCTGCAAATTAATTAAAATCAGGCACACTATGCCCTTACAAGTTTGTATTTTTGTTGAAAAGGATAAATTAGATGACTAAGCTAAGTGTGAATATCAACAAGGTGGCCACCTTGCGCAACTCCCGGGGAGGAGATGTCCCAAATGTGGTACAGGTTGCAATGGATGCACAACGTTTTGGTGCCAATGGTATTACGGTTCATCCCCGGCCTGACCAAAGGCACATCCGATATCAGGATGTACGGGATCTGAAGCCAGTGGTGACCACTGAATTTAATATTGAAGGAAATCCCATTCCAAAGTTCATGGATCTGGTTTTGGAAACCAAACCTGCCCAGGTAACGCTGGTGCCGGATGATGATGATGCCATTACCTCGGATGCCGGATGGGATACGGTAAAGCACAGGGACTACCTTAGGGAAATTATATCTGAACTAAAAAGCAATGGCATCCGCACCTCCATCTTTGTGGATCCCGATCCTAAGATGGTGGAAGCTGCGGTGGAAACCGGTACGGACCGCATTGAGCTCTATACGGAACACTATGCTGTGGAATTCGAGAAAGGCAACACCGGGGTGGTGGAAAAGTATGCCTCTTGTGCTACTTTGGCAACCCGGCTTGGGTTAGGGGTCAATGCCGGACATGACCTGTCCCTGTACAATATCAAGCACTTTAAAGACAATGTTCCCGGCCTGCTGGAGGTGTCCATCGGCCACGCGCTGATTGCTGAATCCCTTTACCAGGGGCTGGAGAATGTCATTCGACAATATCTCATTCAATTACAAGGCACTATTTAAGCAATCAATATGGAGTTACATTCGACGATACTGGGAGAAGGAAAGCCGTTGTTAATATTACATGGCTTTTTGGGAATGAGTGATAACTGGAAAACCCTGGGCAGGCAATTTTCAGAAGCCGGATATCAAGTGCACCTGCTTGATCAGCGAAATCACGGAAGAAGTCCCCATAGCGCCGATTTTTCCTATGATCTGATGGCCCGTGATTTAAAAGAGTATTGCGATCAACATGGCCTGGAGAATATCGTGCTGCTGGGGCATTCGATGGGGGGGAAAACGGCGATGTTCACAGCTACCGATTTTCCTAAATTAGTGGAGAAACTCATTGTGGTGGATATTGCGCCGAAGTACTATGCGCCCCACCACCAGAAAATTCTTGCCGGTCTGCAAGCCGTCGATCAGGCCAAACTTGATTCCCGCTCAAAGGCTGATGAAGTCTTAGGTGAATATGTAAGAGAAAAATCCGTCAGGCAGTTTTTGCTGAAGAACTTATACTGGAAAGAAAAGGGCCTGCTGGGACTGCGCCTGAATATTGAGGTCCTGTCCCAGGCAGGAGAGACCATAGGGGAGGAGCTGCCGGTGGACCGGACGTATTCCGGCAATACGTTGTTCATTCGCGGGGGAAAATCCAGTTATATTGAGACCACCGACCACGCCCGCATTGCACAGCAGTTTCCCGGCTCCCAAATTCAAAGTATAACGGGCGCGGGCCACTGGGTTCATGCCGAGAAGCGGAAAGAATTCTATCAGGCAGTGATGAATTTCCTATAACAGAACCTCTTTTTTATGGCTTGATTTCTGGTTTTAACGCTTGAGGTATGGGAAATACAACGTTTTCGTACAATTTTCTTTATTTCTGATTATTGAACGTGCTACCCTACATGCATTATAATTTTGTGAAAATTGTTATGCCTGCATAACAAAGTGGCTCAAAACCTTGGGTGCTTTTAAATTTGTGTTATTTTTGAGTTACCTAATTAATTTTCAACATTATGAGAAAAATTCTAATCCTTGCGGCTATGACTCTTGCGGGAGCCGTTACTTATGCAGGGGGATATCGGGTGTCGGTTCAGGGTAACCGCTCGCTGGCAATGGGACACACCGGAGTTGCCGTGGTTAATAGTGCGGAACTGGCTTTCCATAACCCGGCAGGGCTGGTGTATCTTGAAAACAAATTGGCCATATCGGCCGGAGCGACCGCGGTGTTTTCCGAAGTAGCCTGGCAAAATCAACAATATGGAGAAATTTATCGGGCGGATAACCCTGTGGGAACTCCGTTTTACCTGAATGCTGCCTACAAAATTTCGGATGATTTTAGTGTGGGATTGAGTGTAACCACCCCTTATGGAAGTACAGTAGAATGGCCAACGGACTGGCCTGGTTCGCATCTGGTGAATAACATTTCACTTCAGGCTTTTTACATCCAGCCGCTGGTAGCCTATAAGATTTCTGATTTTATCAGTATCGGAGGGGGACCTATCCTGGTAATAGGATCGGTGGAGTTCAACAGAAACCTCAACAGAACCCTCACAGACCTGGATGGAAACCGATCCAATGTCACTATCGATGCTTCAGGAGTCACGGAGTTTGGTTGGAGTGCAAGTGCCATGATCAACCCAGCCGAAGGATGGCGCATCGGAGTCAACTACCGATCAGAGGTGATAATGAATGCAGAAGGAGGAACGGCGGATTTTGAGAATGTTCCCAATACCCCACTGGCGCCTTTTCAGGACACGACTTTTGATGCCGCACTTCCCATGCCGGCAGAACTAGCCATTGGTGTATCGTACCAGATGAATGACAAATGGCTGTTCGCATTTGATTACAACCGGGCTTTCTGGGGCGTGTATGAATCGCTCGATATTCAGTTTGCCAATGGTGTGGAATCTGTGAATCCGAGAAATTATCAGGACGCCAATATCTGGAGATTCGGAGCGCAATATGCAGCTACTGATAAATTGACGCTTCGGGTGGGTTATTATTACGACGAGACCCCCGTGCAGCCAGGATATTTTGCACCGGAGACCCCGCGGAATGATTCGCAGGGATTTACCGCCGGACTGTCTCTTGATTTAGCACCTCGACTGGCTTTAGATGCTTCCTTTGCCTACGTTCGGTTCAGTGAGGTAGATGCCTCCTATGATCACTATCAGGAGAACGGTGTGACCATGCCTTTTGGAGGTACCTATAAATCCAATGCCTTTATAGCCGGGCTGGGGCTAACCTACAACCTATAATTAATTAGTACTGACACAGATGAAAAAATATATCAAATATTTCGGTATTCTCGCACTGGGACTGACGGCTTGTGAGCCGGAATTTGAAACTCCGGTTGATGAGAAGGACACCTATAGTAGCGGAGAAGCAGATTTCTCACATTATGTTGCCTTGGGGAATTCCCTGACCGCCGGATTTGCAGATAACGCATTGTATATCACCGGCCAGGAAAATTCCTTTCCAAATATTCTGGCTGAGAAATTCGCCAGAGCGGGAGGGGGAGATTTCACACAGCCTCTAATGGCAGACAATGCTGGTGGATTGCTTCTGGGAGGAAATCAAATTGCAGATACCCGACTGGTTTTGAGAATTGGTCAGGATGGGTCGCAGGCGCCGGTAAACTATCGCGGAGCAGCACCTAGCACTGAGGTGACCGAAAAACTGTCCGGACCTTTTAATAATATGGGAGTACCGGGGGCCAGAAGTTACCATCTGCTTGCCCAAGGGTACGGAAATGTGGAAGGTGTGGCCACCGGAGGGGCAAACCCTTACTTTGCCCGGTTTGCCTCCTCAAGCGGCGCAAGCGTCATTGAGGATGCTGTAGCTCAGAACCCCACTTTCTTTACACTTTGGATCGGAAATAATGATGTGCTGGGATTTGCCACCTCGGGTGGCGTGGGTGAGGATCAAACCGGCAACCTGGATCCTTCTACCTATGGATCCAGTGATATCACGGACCCTCAGGT
>JAJUIC010000072.1 GCA_029265595.1 Flavobacteriaceae bacterium | reverse complement strand
TTTATCGGGTAAGGCTTCCAGAGGAATTCCTTCTCCTTGTTTACTATCTATCTCAGTGACGTTTCCATCCTGATCAAAATCCAATTTAATTCCATTGTCAAACCGCACTTCATACATCTCATTTTTATCCCAATCCAGCCATCCGTCTTCCTTATCTACTTTAGCAATACTGGCATGAGAAAAATGCTGTGCGATGAAATCCCTGGAATTCTGAGGAAGAATATCCTCATTAGCCTGCGCCAAAGCGCCAAAGCTAAACAGCATCACCAAAGCGCCCGTGAAAATCATCTTTTTCATAATCAGGTATATTTAGGTTTATAGCACTAATTTAAATCAAACCCAATTAGCTGACAAGCAGATGATTATAATGTTATGTGAAGAGGAAATTAAAAAATCCAAGTAAAGGCAGAAAAACAGTGAATTCCTTTTAGATCAAGCAGACGCGGTGCTTTCCAACTCCATTATCTGACTTTCCAGGACAAGTTCCGAGAAAAAGACAGCGACGGGAATACTATTTTCTGTTCTGATATTTCTTTCGAAAATGCCGTCTGAAAAAGAACATGAAGACAGCAATGACTACAAAAAATAAATAAAGATAGGCTCTTCCACGATCTACATTCCACGTATTAATGGTCTCAAAGGTGAAAAAAGCAGCTACCGCTAAGTAGGCGAATTCAAAAAATTTGGAGAATCTCATCATTATTGTTTGTCTTCTATTACCTGAACGCCCACATTGGATCGCGAGCGAAAATTACTGAATTCCTGATTGCTGTCAAAACCCTGACCGTGATTAACAGCTCCATTGTCAAATTGAATGGTATTGGGGTGATCCGTGAAAACCCACTGCCGCTCCTGATCCCAATAAAGTTGATCAGCCGTCAGCCTGGTACTGTCGCTGGTTATGACTACTACGTTACCCTGCAGATCAATCAGATTGGTTTTATCATAGACCACACCATAATCAGCCGTTATGATGGTGCGCTCCTGCTCTTCTCCAAAAAAATTAACCTCTAGCCCATCGGGAAATTCGTTATAAGGAAAGTCTTTATTGCTGAAGTCCAGCATGGTTGGACTCTCCAGAGTCGCAACCAGGGCTCCATTTTGAGTGTATTTTAGAAAGATGCCCTGCCCGATTGCCTGGGGAGCATCTTCGGGAAGATCCATATCACGAACCTCCTTCAGGTTACCCTTACATGAAAAAAGCATTGTCGCAACCAGGGCCGCGACAATGCTTCTATATATGTATCGGTATGTTCTGATCATCTATTACAGGTTTGGAACCCGAACGCTTCTGCCAATCCAACAACCGATGCTAATGTTCTTTCCTTGCATGTCTTCCGCAAAAATATCAGCTCGCTGTGGGGCACGTCCTCTGTAGGCGCTTGCTGTTTGATCAGCTGTAGATTTAATGGATGGATCTACACGACCTGCTCGTTCAGCCAGATCTGCGGCCAACCAGTATACTGCACGCTTTTCAAAAGTGGTTTCCCCACAATCGTTAGCACTTTTAGCATACATATCTGCAATTTTCAGATAAGCTCTACCCAGAGAAGGCTGGTGCTCTAAAGCCTGGTTGTAAAAGTTTCGGGCTTGTCCATAACTTCCTCTGTCTTTAAAGTTGTCTGCGATTCGGACCAGTACGCGTGCTTTGTCAGCAGGATTACTTTCTAATTTAGCAGACTCCTGGAAGTACTCCAGCGCTTTGGATGCATTCCCATCGGCCTCTGCAAGCTGCCCAAGATAAAGAGCGGACTTTGCAGAAGGCTCTGCCTGGTGTAATGCTTCTACCAGTTGGAAGAAGATTGGATCGCTGGTACAGTCTTTAGCTGAAAGTCTTCCGGCAGCACTTCTAAGCCAGGCTACGTCTCCCTTCCTAGCTTCAAAGTCCCTATTATACATTGGGATCAGGTTGTCACAATCTGCACGCTCACCCAATTTCCCATTGATACTACCTCTAATCTGGTTATAGGCTCTAAGGTTGGTTTCGTAAGCAGTTAAGCGTCGCTCCTCAGTAGAGGAAAGTTCTGTACCCTGCTCTTGCTTTTCAATAAGCTTTGCCAATCCTTCAGCCATCTTGTTCTCCTCTTCCTGGATTCTGGAATTCACTTCATCATAAAGGGCGAAGACATCCTCAAGAGTTCTTTCCCCAGCATCCTGAAGATCCACCATCAGAGTAAAGTAGGTGTAAAGGTTTTTGGCATTAAATCCTTCTTTCCCTTCTTTATAGGCTTCATCAAAGGCCATAAACTGGTCTTCGGTTGTTCCAATGTTATTATCGTACTGTAACTGGGCAATATCCTTCTTTACATCTGCCGCTTTGGTTTTATCTGGGAAGTGTTGAAGGCGCTCCTCGTACAGATTCATTAAATCCTTTGCGATAGCAATTTTCTCCTCATCATCCGATGCCTTACTTAGCATATCCTTCAGGATTCTTTCCCCATACTGATAGGTTACTATACTATAGGTAGGACAGTCTTCTCTTAACTGTTGAATTCGTGGATAAGCTGCTTCATAATTTTGTGCCTTGGCATCTGTGTAAGCCAGAGACGCTTCTCTGGCACAATCCTGATTTTCCTGGGCCTGCAGCAGACCAGAGCTCAAAAAGACTCCTGAGAGGAATAAAATCGCTCTTTTAGTTCTCATAATTTAAGTTTTATTCTAGTTCCTGTTAATCGTATCTTCTTTTGATAAACCAACGGTCACTCAATGAGAGGCTTATCGACAATTTGAAGAAGTCTTCCCTTACCAATCCTGCGTTCATTGTACCACGTTGGCCGTACTCAAACCCAAGATTCACATTGGATAACATTCTTCCCGCTGGTAACCCCATTCCAAAAGTGATGCCAAACTCCTGAATATCCTCTCCATTGAGTCTCAGTCCGGTATCCTCCATCCTCAAACCTGCTCTATAGGTAACACGACTAAAGTAGCTGGTGAAGGAGGAATAATCCGGAACAAAAAACCCACCTATACGATAGCTGGTGGCTTCTCCATAACTGGCATTATCTGATAAAAAGGAGCGGTTATTGAACACCGCTGCTTCTGCACTTGTATACTCTGCACCTACAAACCATTTGCGCTCCTGTCCCAGTCCCAGACCAAAAGTATACTCGGAGGGCAGTGTAAGATCAGAGTCTCCCACAGGATAATCGCGGACATCAAAGGCGACTTCACCACCAGTAGTGGTAGCTAGCACAGTGGCCAGTTCCCGTTCATTGGCGGAACTAATATCAGTTTCGGGGGTATATTTTGCCATAGCCCGTAACTGTAGTTTTTCAGAAATCATCCCTTCATAGTTCAGGGAGAAGTTGTAAGCAAAGCCGCTCAAAGTCGATTTATTTACTTCCCTGGAACCGTACTGAATGTCCTGCTGTAACATCACATTCTTGTTCTCGATGGTACCGAAATTATAGTTCGCCTCGGCACCAACACTGAAGTTTTTGGTCAGTTGGTAACCGGCTGCAAGAAAGGCCCGATTCAATCCCCCTGATCCTTCATACCTTCCAAATCTTCCCTCATCCTGATTTTCTGAAAACAAGTTATATCCGATTGAAGTATAAGGCAGCAGACCGAATCCAAATCCCATTTTGGGTCCCACCGGTACTCCGATGGCGAGATAATCAATCGTGGTGGCCCTGTTGCGTCCCGATCCTGCATCACTTTTTGGAGTAGCACTCAGGTGAGATCCGGCAAGGGTGTAGGTAGTGAGTGCTAATTTACCGTAAGCTGCAGGATTTGTGAGATTCACATGAATACTATCAGCGTACATACTCAGGCCTCCCATAGACTGATTTTCCACGGTACCTTTAAAGGTGGTAAGTCCCACCCCGTAAAAGGAATACGGGGAAGAGGTTCCTTCCTGGGCATTCGCAAACACTGAAAATAGGATGCTTACGATTAGCAAGAATCGTTTTATCATGTAATGTTATTAAATTCTAGAATATGGTTCAAACCCTCCACAAGAAAGTTAGAAGAGGCAAATATGGTATTTTTTAATTGTAATGACAAGAAATGAGCGTCCCCTCCTGTTAAAATAATTTTTAAGGATTTTGAGCGTTTCTGATAGTCCCCTATGATTCCATCTACCTCATGAGCAAGCCCTAAAACCACGCCGCTGTGCATGCTATCCTGAGTAGAACCACCTATAAGGGAAACCTCAGCTACGGGACTGAGACTGGGCAGGCGGGCCGTAAAGTGGTGCATGGCGTCATACCGCATTTGCAGACCAGGGGAAATACCCCCGCCCAGGTACGCATTGTCCTTACTTTTAAAGTCATAAGTAATACAGGTACCTGCGTCTATCACAAGCACATCATCCTTCGGATAATGTTTAGCAGCTGCTGCCACCAGCGCTCTGCGATCATTCCCCAGACTCAGGGGCGTGCTGTAATTATTGACAAACGGCAATTTAGTTTCAGGGCCGAGTACCAGCAATCCCAGTGAAATATCTACTCCGGCCGGCCATGGTACCTTATTTACAGAGACACTGGAGAGGATAGCCTGAGAAATTTGAGGATAGGTGGCGAAAATTTCCACCAGTCCGGCCTGGAAATTTGGTTTATTTAAAACCTTTTTCACCTGGAGAACATCCCCCTGAAACACAGCAAGTTTAATAAATGAATTTCCTATATCTATAATCAGATTCATTGTGATACCTTAGAAAGGGCCAAGGTACGAAAGGATTTTTTTTCAATATCCTTTGCGTAAAAACAAAAAGGGATATATATTTGCACCCGCTTACCTGATGGTTGGCCCGCTGAAAAGCAATGGTGCCTTAGCTCAGTTGGTAGAGCAAAGGACTGAAAATCCTTGTGTCCCTGGTTCGATTCCTGGAGGCACCACCATCAACAAGCCAAACAAAACCCCTTTTTTAAGGGGTTTTGCTATTTTTGGACACCTTCAGAAAGCAATATAAGTCGTTACTCCATGCCTCATACAGCCCCCCATCTCCTCCCGGAAAACCAAATAATCGCAACAGTCTCACACCAGGAATTCAAAGCCTTTGCTAAAGAACAAATGGCTAAAGAGGGCGGTTATAAAAAATTCTTCACCATAGCTCTATTAGTGACTGCCTTCGGCTTTTCAGCAAGTGCAGGGTATGCCACTGTATTATTTTTTGTAGAGGACGTTTGGTTCTACCTGCTCCAAATCGGATTGGGATTTCTTTTCTCACTGTCGCTGCTCTTAATTATCCACGAGCTTCTTCATGGAATAGCTTACAAAATAGTAGGTGCCAAAAAAGTGTATTTCGGAGCGGTACTTTCCCAATTCGTATTCTATGCCGGATCGGACCAGGAAGAATTTAACGGCCGGAAATTCCGGCTGATCGCCATTTTTCCCTTTGCGGTTATAACCGGACTGGGCCTATTGAGCCTCTTATTGTTCCCGCAGTATTTTTTCTTCACCCTTACGGCGCTGTTTTTCCACACCTTATTTTGCAGCGGGGATTTTGCCATTCTTAATTTCATGCAGCAATACGATCTTGATCAGATCCACACCAGTGACTCCAAATCAAAAGAAGAAACTTATTATTACCTGAAACCATCTCAGAGGTAGTTGGCGAGATTTCCAATGCAACATCTGGCGACCATGCCCAGTCTCTCTTTATAAGGGACCTAAACTTTCTCGGCCTTGAGCTCGACCTCATAAGGAAAGGCAAAATTTTTTAAATCTGCACCTGAGAGCCAGATATTCCAGTCCTCCCGTCGAAGCACCACCGGCATCCGCATTTTGTTGTTGTGGATTTTGGACATCAACTCATTGGCCTCCGTAGTCACTATGGTATAGGAGTTCAGGGGACTGCCATCACTGGGACTGCGCCAGTGGGAATATATTCCTGCAAAGGCAAACAGGTCCTGATCCGCCGGTTTAATAAAGTATTTTTGTTTGGTCTTTCCTTTGGGATCCAACCACTGCCATTCATAATAGCCCGTAGCCACTACCAGGCATCGATTCGGAACTGAATTGCGAAAGGCCGGTTTTTCTTCCAGGGATTCTATCCTTCCGTTCAGGGTCATACTACGGATCTTATCATCCTTGGCCCAAAATGGAATCAACCCCCAGTGAAACATTTCAAGGGTTCCGGGCGCTTCATTGGTCACTACAGGCGTTTTTAAATATTCAAAAGCATTTATTTCCTCCCTTGGCTGAAAGAGTTCTGGCTCTAAAAAACGGGCGTCAAAAGTATTTTCGATCTTCTTTATCTTGGAATTGAGTTGTGTTCGATAGCACATATTTCGATAAATTATACCCCCTGTGGGCCGATGTACAATTTACGATTATTTACCAAAACTGACTTTTCACTCCGCACAGAAATTAAAAAGCCCCTGATAAGAGGGGCTCTGGTATCCAAAGTCAGGACTGAACTAAAAGTTGTAAGCCACGGTAAAGGTGCGGGAATCGGGCTCACCATTGAGCGTGCCGGGTTGCATATCAGGAATTTTAGCAAACAGCTCCCGGGCTGCTTCATTGACAAGGGGTTCATCTCCCTCTACAGATTGCACTTCCACTTTCCCTTCTTCGGTGACAGCAAACGAAATGGTCACTTTACCCCGAACATACTCGTTATTGTCATTCATGGGGTATTCATAATGTTCCTTTACATGCTCACCCAACTTTTGGCTGAAACACGCTGAAACATCTTCTGCATTTTCACAGCCAGGCCATACCGGGGAAGTTTGCTGGGCCTGGCTAGTGGCCACAGCACCAAAAAAGATACAGGTTAACAACAATACTCTTTTCATAAAAATGGGTTTTGAGTTAATTAAGAAAATAAAACCACCATAGAAAAAGTGGCCTAAGGAGCCTCTAAATTAAAAATACCTATCGAAAATTCAAGGGATTAGGGAGATCAATCCCTCGAAAATTGAAACACCCCGTGATCCTTTCATAGATGACGGGGTGTGAGTATAGGCGCTAAAAAAGATATTTATCATACGGGCTGGCCAACAGGTGCCTGTTTTCTTTTTGGTTTTAAAAACCGCTCCTTACTGTCATCCAGCTCGTCCATCCAGGGGGTGTGATGTTCGGCTGCCATTGTTCCGGTAACCACGCTCCTGAAGGTTTTATCGCGGTAGGTAAGGATATTCTCTTCTTTATCCCGTAGCCACTGCTTAAACATTTCCCCTACCTCATCTACATTGAAAGGAGGATAATCAGAAAGCTCAAGCAGGTCCTTAATATAATCTGATTGGAAATCCACTTCTTCATAAGCTGATTCCAGGCTGTTATTGCGCTCCACCCAATGATCGATATCCTTTCTTCTCTCTTCCTTACCTGGCAACTGGTAGCGTCCCATCATATAATCTCTGGCCACCCATGCCTGAGCATCAAACATATTAAAGGTATAATATTGATCCTGCATGCCCAGATAGATTAGTTGCGGCAATGCATTAAAGAAGATGCCTTTATAGATATTGTCAGGATACAGGTTGTTGCTGGTCTTGAGTCTGAGAGCATCGGGCAGGAACGGGAATTTGTATTGGTACCCGGTACACAAGATTACCGCATCAAATTCTTCAGAGGCTCCATTCTTGAAAAAAGCTTTGTTATCCTCAAAATGCGTCACCAGCGGCCATTCCCGGATTCCCTCGGGCCATTCAACTCCAATGGGGTTGTTACGGTAGCTCAGGGTGACCGAAGCCGCTCCGTGTTTGTAACACTGCACTCCGATATCCTCTGCCGAATAACTACTTCCGATCAGCAGCAATTTCTGGTCCTTGAACTGATCTGCGCCCCTGAAATCATGCGCATGCAAAACCGTTCCGGGGAAATTTTCAATACCTTCAAAGTAAGGCATATTGGGAGTAGAGAAATGCCCGGAAGCCACAATGAGATAATCAAATTCTTCCGTGTAGGTTCTATCCTGGCTCAGATCGTCCAGAACCAACGAGAACTTCTTTGTATCCGGATCGTAATCTGTCCATCTTGCGACCGTATTGAACCGAATGTACTTTTTCAAATCACTCTTTTCCATTCGGCCCTGGATATAATCAAACAGCACGGGCCGGGGTGGAAAAGAAGAAATGGGCTTTTTAAAATGTTCATCAAAAGAATAATCGGAAAACTCGAGGCATTCTTTGGGACCGTTGGACCACAAGTATTTGTACATGCTGCCATGGACCGGTTCTCCGTGTTTCCCCACTCCTGTTCGCCAGGTGTAGTTCCACATCCCACCCCAGGATTCCTGCTTTTCAAAACAAACAATTTCCGGGATGTCATGACCTTCCTTTTTAGCAGCTTCAAATGCTCGCAATTGGGCAAGACCACTTGGGCCGGCACCAATGATGCCGATTCGTGTTTTACTCATATTAAAATATCAATTTTTCGGCCTTATAGATAAAGGCCCGGTTAATAAATCTACTTTTATGCGGTAGAAAGCTTCCTGAAGTAGCAAAGGCTGGAGGTTCCCGCCAACGGGTGGCCCTCAGGAGCGGTGCCGGGGAATATAAGCTTTTTCAGGCATATATCAAGCCCCCCATCGATCCGGTCCGTAATACATTAAAAATTTCAGTTATTTCTACTGGTTTTTACCGCTAGATTCAGTTCCACATTTGCGCCTAAAGTTGTAACTTTAGAAGCTAACCAACTGATATGCTCATGAATACAACCGCCTTTAAACTGCTACTTTGCGCCACCTCTTTCGTTTTAACCTGCATCCCCTTTCACGCTCAAATACAACTGGAGCAGGTCTGGGCAACCCCTGCTGATCTGAAAGAACCCGAATCCGTACTTTATGATGAAGGAAATCAGGTTCTGTACGTATCGAACATCAATGATCCCTCCGGAGGAAAGGATAACAATGGCTCGATTGGAAAAATCTCATTGGAAGGAGAGCTGTTAGAGATCGAATGGGTTTACGGGGGAATGGATGCTCCGAAAGGTCTGGGGCTACACAACGGGCTTCTTTTTGTGGCGGACCCTGACAAAGTAGTGGTGATTGACACCCGAACCGGTAAGATCCAAGATTCCATAGAGATAATGGGAGCCGGGATGCTCAACGACATCACCATCAATAGTCAGGGCGATGTGTTCGTAACAGATTCGAAAAGTTCAAAAGTGTACCGAATCCAGAATAATCAAGCAGAAGTCTGGCTTGAGGATGAGCGATTAAAACAACCCAACGGCATCCTGGCTCACCAGGGAAAAATGTATCTTGTGGATATGGAAACAGGTGTTTTCTACCAAATTAACCAGGACACCAAAGAACTTACAACCATAGCCAAAGGAATGAAAGGTGGAGATGGAATCGCAGCCTACAACAATGACTTTATTATCTCCAATTGGAACGGAGAAATATGGCATGTGACCACTGTGGGAGGCGTGCATAAAATCCTGGACACCAAACAGGAGAAAATCAATGCAGCAGACATCACCTATATCCCAGAGCGCAACCTTCTGCTGGTACCGACCTTTTTTGCCAACAATGTGGTAGCTTACAGGGTGAAGTAGCTTATCAGGCCGCTACTGATCTGCAGAAAAAATTACCCGGCCTTTGTGGATACTCAAATATACCTGGCTCAGGTGTTTAATGTCCTCTCGTGGATCTTCTTCCAAAAGAATAAGGTCTGCGTCATAATCGGAAGCTATTTTCCCTTTGGTAGATGCAAAACCAAATTCTGCGGCAGGATGAACTGTCAGGGATGCCAGAATATCTTCGAAGCATAGGCCGGCCATTTCCATTAATTGGTATTCTTCCGCGGGATTGTACTGGGTCATATACCCCACATCGGTTCCAAACAATACCCTCCCTCCAGCCTTGTGGAAGGCAGACAATTGACCTAAAGCGGTTTCTATTAGTGGGTTGTTTTCCCATGGGATTTCAAAGCGCTGCAGATCCCACTTGTAGAGCTGAAGGGTCGGGGTGATTGCGACTCCGTTGTGAACCATCTTTTGAATGAATTCATCGCTCCAGGGCTGCCGGTCATCGGGGGCTACATGAACAAGTATGGAGACGCCATTTTCAACTGCTGCTTCAGCCCCTTTAATATCGGTGGGATGACTAAACACAGGAATTCCATAAGCTGCTGCCTCCATGGCGGCTGTCTGTAGCAGTTCTTCACTCATATAATCAATGCGTTCCCCGGTAGGTGAGGCCGATCATAATTTTACCCCGTTGGCCCCCTGAAGAACCTGCGCCCTGATGTGTGCCCGCACTTCCTCAGGATGCTGCAGCTCGGGAAACACAATAGGTTTGGCGTAAAAAGGACTGGTGGATGTAAAGGGCAGGCCGACTGCAAAAATGGTGGGCCCGGAAATTGTTTCCGAATCAATCAACCAACGA
>JAJUIC010000193.1 GCA_029265595.1 Flavobacteriaceae bacterium | reverse complement strand
TCATCTGCATTGATGGCGCTCACCATTACGAACCTTTTCACGCCTACTTTCTCAGCGGCTTCCATTGCTTTGACCGCACCGTCCAGATCAACCGCCAGGGTTTTGTCGTCTCCTGTGCTGCCGCCGGATCCTGCGGTAAAACGATGGCATCATTTCCCTTGAGAACCTGTGATATGGCCTCCACGCTATCCTCTAAACTAACTAGTTGAGTGTCAACTCCTTTTTCTTTGAACTGCTCCAGCTGTTCCTCTTTCCTGACTGCCGCCACCGGATGGAATCTGGAAGAATTTTTGAGTTTATCAATCAGAATCCGTCCTACTTTTCCATTGGCTCCTAATACTATTACCTTTCTCATATTGATTTATATCTTTTTGCATTCGCTATAAGATAGGGATTTTTGACGGATCCCCATAGATGCTTCCTGCTGCAGGATTTAATACGGGTCTCGAACCCTCAGAGTATGCGGGTAAACAATTGTATGTCAAAGGGGTATGTGATTTTTTTTGTAATTAAAAAAGAATCGGACGAATCGAGTTGGATAATATAACGTATCTTTGCACCCCTTAAAATAGGAATTAAACTGTATGACAAACATCAGGAACATCGCCATTATTGCGCACGTTGACCACGGTAAGACTACCCTGGTAGACAAAATTATGTATCACTGCCGTCTCTTTCGTGAAACTGAAAACACTGGAGACTTAATCCTAGACAACAATGATCTAGAACGGGAACGCGGGATTACCATCACGTCCAAGAACGTAGCAGTACAATACAAAGACACAAAAATAAATATCATTGACACCCCTGGCCACGCGGATTTTGGTGGGGAGGTAGAACGTGTACTCAATATGGCAGACGGTGTTCTGCTGCTGGTGGACGCCTTCGAAGGTCCCATGCCACAGACGCGCTTTGTTCTTCAAAAAGCCATTGATCTGGGGCTGAAACCCTGTGTGGTCATCAATAAAGTGGACAAGGAAAACTGTACTCCTGATGAGGTACATGAAAAGGTTTTTGATCTGATGTTTGAGTTGGGGGCAGAGGAATGGCAATTGGATTTTCCTACGGTTTATGGCTCGGCCAAAAACAATTGGATGAGTCAGGACTGGCGGGAACCCTCCGATAGTCTGGAGCCCCTTCTGGATATGGTAATAGAAAATATTCCGGCACCTAAAGTGGATGAGGGTAGCCTTCAGATGTTAATCACTTCCCTGGATTACTCTTCCTTTACAGGTCGAATCGCTATTGGTAGACTTCAACGAGGCGTTCTTAAAGAAGGTATGACCGTGGCACTGGTTAAAAGAGATGGCAGTGTCCACAAATCCAGGATTAAAGAGCTCCACGTCTTCGAGGGGCTCGGAAGAAGAAAGGTAAATGAGGTTCAGGCTGGTGATATTTGTGCCCTGGTAGGACTGGAAGGTTTCGAGATAGGAGATACCGTGGCAGATGTCAATAACCCTGAAGCACTTCAGACCATTGCCATTGATGAACCTACCATGAGCATGCTCTTTACCATCAATGATTCTCCTTTCTTTGGGAAAGATGGTAAATTTGTCACCTCAAGGCACATAAAAGAGCGATTGATGCGGGAGCTGGAAAAGAACCTGGCCCTACGCGTTAAAGAAACAGATAGTGCCGAGAAGTTCATGGTTTACGGACGGGGAGTGCTTCACCTGTCTGTGCTTATAGAAACCATGCGAAGAGAAGGTTATGAGCTTCAAATCGGCCAGCCTCAGGTAATCATCAAAGAAATTGATGGAGTGCAGTGCGAACCGGTTGAAGAATTATCCATAGATCTGCCGGAGTCCGTTTCAGGAAAAGCGGTGGAAATGGTGAGTCTTCGCAAAGGGGAGATGCTCAGTATGGAGGCTAAAGGCGACCGTGTTTCCATTGAATTTCTGATACCTTCACGAGGAATCATAGGATTGCGGAACCAGTTGCTCACTGCGACTGCCGGAGAGGCTATCATGTCTCACCGCTTCAAGGAGTACCAGCCCATGCGGGGCGGAATTCCCGAGCGGCAGAACGGTTCCCTTATTTCTATGGAAACCGGAAAGGCCATTCCTTATTCCATTGATAAACTACAGGATCGGGGACGGTTTTTCGTGGATCCCGGAGAAGAAATTTATGAAGGTCAGGTTATCGGGGAAAACTCCAGGCAGGATGATATGGTAGTAAATATCACCAAGACTAAAAAGCTCAGTAACGTGCGCTCCGCCGGAGCCGACGATAAGGCCCGCATCGTGCCTGCCATCAAATTCTCTTTGGAAGAAGCACTCGAGTTTATTCAAAAGGATGAATATGTCGAGGTCACTCCTAAGCACCTTAGATTGCGAAAAATATACCTTACCGAAAACGAGCGAAAGCGCAATAAGGTGGTGTAACTTTCACAGCTTAAAATATT
>JAJUIC010000150.1 GCA_029265595.1 Flavobacteriaceae bacterium | reverse complement strand
GGGAGTGATCCGGAAATGACCGAGATGGCCAAGCTTCAGCTGGAAGAGGCCAAAAGTGAGGTTCCGGAGTTGGAAGAGAAAATCAGAATGATGCTGATTCCAAAAGATCCGGAAGATGCCAAAAATGTGGTGATGGAGATTCGTGCGGGAGCCGGAGGGGACGAAGCCAGTATATTTGCGGGTGACCTATACAGGATGTATACCAAATACGTCGAGAGTAAAGGCTGGAAGCATAACATCGTTGATTTTAGTGAAGGTACCAGTGGGGGATTCAAAGAAATGATTTTTGAAGTTTCCGGAGAGGATGTTTATGGCACCCTGAAATTTGAGGCAGGGGTGCACCGGGTGCAACGGGTTCCTCAGACCGAAACCCAGGGCAGGGTCCATACCTCTGCTGCAACGGTTATGGTGCTGCCGGAAGCTGAGGAGTTTGATGTGGAAATTGATCCTAAAGATGTTCGAATCGATTACTTCTGTTCTTCCGGTCCGGGAGGTCAGTCCGTAAACACGACTTATTCGGCCGTTCGACTGACGCACATACCTACTGGATTGGTGGCGCAATGTCAGGATCAGAAATCCCAGCATAAAAATAAAGAAAAAGCATTTCGGGTACTGCGTTCCAGGTTGTATGAAATGGAACTGGCTAAAAAAATGGAGGCAGACGCTGCCAAGCGAAATTCCATGGTAAGCAGTGGAGACCGCAGTGCTAAAATCCGCACCTATAATTATGCGCAGGGGAGAGTCACCGATCACCGAATCGGTCTGACGCTTTATGATCTTTCGAATATTATTGATGGAGATATTCAGCGAATCATCGATGAACTACAGTTAGTTGAAAATACCGAGAAGCTGAAGGCGAATTCAGATATTTTATAAAACCCACTAGTCCATGGCCACCAGCAAGGTGGCCGCTTTCTTTTTATCCTGCTATGACAACTCAAGACCTGGTTTCCCAAATCAGAAGTAAAAAATCCTTTCTCTGTATCGGCCTTGATGTGGATCTTGACAAGATCCCCAGGCACTTACTTTTGGAAGATGATCCGATTTTTGCTTTCAATAAGGCCATTATTGATGCTACGCATCATCTGGCAGTAGCCTATAAACCCAACACGGCATTTTATGAAGCCTATGGGATTCGAGGATGGCAGGCGCTTGCAAAAACCATTGCCTATCTCAATGAGCACCACCCGGAATTACTAACCATTGCCGACGCTAAAAGGGGTGATATCGGAAACACTTCGGGCCGCTATGCAAAAGCTTTTTTCGAGGATTTACAGTTTGACTCAATTACCGTAGCGCCTTATATGGGAAAGGATTCGGTGGAACCGTTTTTGAGTTATTCCGATAAATTCACCATTCTTCTGGCTTTAACCTCAAATGAAGGGGCTTATGATTTTCAGGTATTACCTTCTGGCGGGGAGGCACTCTACAAGCAGGTGATCAAGACATCCAGGACCTGGCAAAATGCACAGAACCTGATGTATGTGGTGGGGGCAACCAAAGCTGCTTATCTGGGGGAAATCCGCAGACTGGTTCCGGATAATTTTTTCTTGGTTCCTGGAGTCGGGGCGCAGGGCGGCAGTCTTAAGGAAGTCTGTCAGTATGGGATGAACCATCAGGTCGGTCTTTTAATCAACGCTTCCAGGTCGATCATCTATGCATCCTCCACAGCGGATTACGCAGAAGCGGCAGCTGCAAAAGCCGCTGAACTGCAGCAGCAAATGGAACTAGTTTTAAGGGATCGGTAATTTACCGGTAAATTGGCTAGTTGTTACGTACCTTCTCTCGCCCAAAGCAGGTATGGTTCGTCAGGAATAATCTTTGGATTCCTCCATCGCTCTGATTTCGGCAAGGATCTTCGAAGCTTTGTCATGCAGCAAGTCACTCCTTTTCTTGTCATACAAGGCTGTTTCGTAAGATCGCTTCATCAGCAGCGAATATTTCTCTTTTAGTCTGTCCAGCGTGGAAACTGGTTGAAATATTCGAAACATAACTCTGAAAATTATTTTTTACAAAATTAATGAGTTTACCGCTTTAGAAATATTGCAGTTTCGTTAATGTCCTTTTCTATTATGTTATTAAAAGGGGTTTAGTGTTAAAATATCGGTTTAATCTTGTAGGGCAAAGACCCGCCGTAGCAGATTGGAAGTCCGCGCCTGAACATTAGAGCGTATTTCCTCCTCTTCAATCGCAATCATCGTATAGACCCCTTCCAGAGCTTCCCTGGTAACATAATCCGAAAGGTCCGGATTCATAGGTGTTGTGAAAGGGAGGTCGTTGTATCGGTTGATAATTGTGCTCCATAGGTCGTTCGCCCCTACCTGATCAAGAGAAGAAACTATAACAGGATTAAAACGCGCATACAACTTTTCCGATGTTTTGTCCCGGAGATAGGAAGTTGCAGCGTCCTGAGATCCCAGCAGTATGGAGCGGGCATCGGTTATGGTCATTTCCTGTATCGCATCTACAAAGATGGGGATGCCTTCGCTAACGGCATCTTCTGCCGCTTTATTCAGAATATCTATGCCTCTGTCTGCTAAGTTGCCCAGACCAATGTCCCGGAGGGTCTGATCCACTTTCTGCAGCTGGTCCGGAAGGCCTATGCGCACCAATTGGTTTGCTGAAAATCCTCCTTCCTGGGCCAGCTTTTGCACTTCCTTCTCTACACCATTGTGAAGAGCCTGTTTTAAGCCGCCGGCTATTTCACCTTCGGTGACCCCCGCCTGCGGGTACTGGCTTGCGATTTCCTGAAGTTCTGCGCAGGAGGAGAGCGCAAAAACCATAACAAGCACAAAAAATTGCTTCATATGTGTTGGTTTTTTCAAAGGTAGGCATTCCCACCCGGTTATAACAACCCATCTATTCAGGTCGTTTTCATGGCTAAATTCGTAAATTGCGGCCACAAAAACTAAGAGAAATCTTTATGGAACAACAAGCTCCCTATAAACCTAAGCACAAAGTACGAATTGTAACGGCTGCCTCGCTTTTCGATGGGCACGATGCTGCCATTAATATAATGCGCAGAATCATACAATCTACCGGAGTGGAAGTCATTCATCTGGGGCACGACCGCAGCGTGGAAGAAGTGGTGAACTGTGCCATACAGGAAGATGCCAACGCCATTGCTATGACCTCTTACCAGGGAGGCCATACGGAATATTTCAAATACATGTACGATCTGCTGAAGGAGCGTGGAGCGGGTCATATCAAAATATTTGGTGGAGGTGGAGGGGTGATTCTCCCGGAGGAAATCAAGGAATTGATGGACTATGGCATTACCCGTATTTATTCTCCCGATGATGGCCGCGAACTGGGGCTTCAGGGGATGATCAATGATCTGGTGAGCCAATCGGACTATGCGCTGGGAGATGTCTTGAAAGATGAAAAATCACAGCTTCAGGCCAAAAATCCCGGAGCTATAGCCCGGCTAATTTCTTCCGCGGAAAACTTTCCTGAGGTGGCTGCTGAGGCGTTGGATGCCATTCACCAGGAAAATAAGGATAAAAATATACCCGTACTTGGTATAACGGGCACAGGAGGTGCCGGGAAATCGTCTTTAGTGGATGAGCTGGTGCGCCGTTTTCTGATTGATTTTCCAGATAAGACCATTGGTATCGTTTCTGTTGATCCTTCGAAAAGAAAAACGGGAGGCGCTTTGTTGGGAGACCGCATCAGAATGAATGCCATTAATAATCCGCGGGTTTATATGCGGTCGCTGGCCACCCGGCAGTCCAATCTTGCGCTTTCGAAATATGTGGCGGAAGCGGTTCAGGTCTTAAAGGGAGCAGATTATGACCTGATTGTATTAGAGACTTCAGGTATCGGGCAGTCCGATACAGAGATTTTGGATCATTCGGATGTGTCTTTATATGTAATGACCCCGGAATTCGGAGCGGCCACGCAACTGGAAAAAATTGACATGCTTGATTTTGCCGATCTGGTGGCGATCAACAAGTTTGATAAGAGAGGAGCACTGGATGCCATCCGGGATGTAAAGAAACAGTATCAGAGGAATCACGGGCTG
>JAJUIC010000027.1 GCA_029265595.1 Flavobacteriaceae bacterium | reverse complement strand
AGATTTATTGAAGGCGTCTGATTTTATCCTGGCTGCAGAGCGCTACGATTACCAGGGCATAGAACCCTTTACCTGTGTGATTGTGGATTGCCCGGGTGCAGAAATTAATTCCTATGAACTGGTTTGGGATGGTGCCCGAAGTCATTTTAAAAAACTGGATAAAGGAAGTAATATCTGGTCCTCCTCGCTGTTATATTCCCAGGAGGTTCGAAAAGATAGAGAAGAACGATTCCGGCGGTTTAAATCGCAAAAGGAATTGACGGCAGAAAATCTGCTGAATTTTCACGCATCAAAAGGAAGTGAGAAAAATGAAGGATTAATAATTGATCGTGGATTTTTAAAAACGCGGAGTATCACTCAGGTCCTACACCTTGATGGGAAACTGACCATGTATTACCAGGATCTTCTTGAGGAAGGGCCGCCACATCTCCTGAGCTTTACCTGATCGTGGCTTCCCCGTATGCCATTGAAGCGTCTATGATAGGGGAGGGGTTAATTCAGGGCAAAGGGCGCACTGAGTTTAAAGGAAGGGATGATGACCCTGAAGCGCCGGGTAGTGGTGAAGTTAATCATATTGAAGAACCCGCTCATTGCCCCAAAAGGGGAAGCGAGCATACAACCACTGCGATAGGTGTGGGTATCTCCAGGCTTGAGTACCGGCTTTTTGCCAATGACGCCTTCCCCCTCCACAGTTTCGGTGTCATTGAGTGCATCTTTAATTCTCCAGAAACGGGAATTTAACTGAACAGAATCCTTGCTTTGGTTCTCAATGGTAATGTGGTAACTAAAGGCAAAACCCCGCCCATGGTCCTTCTGTAAGGTCCCCACAAACTGTGTTTCTATGGTAATGCGAATACCTCGTGTAATTTGTTGTACCATTTGACTAGGGTGCTCTTGCATTTGGTGATAAAAATAGGAAATATAAACTATACAAGTAAAACTTTTACCACTCATTTAACGGATGCCGTTTTGAACCAGGCCAGTTGTAATTTTATCTCCCTGAAAACTCCCGGGAGTTGGCTGTTCCCATTCCGATGATCCGGTCATACCTTCCTCCCGGCTCCCGGTAATAAATCAATGCCGTGTATTGATTCTCTGTTTCCTGATGGTTTCCGCTGAAATAGCCTTCCTCGAGATTTCCTTCCGGGGTCAGTAGAACGTACTTGTAGTTGTAAAAGCCTTGTTTAAACAGCCGGGCCCCTTCATAACGCTCCGTAAAACTGTTGTAGGTAAGACGGGTGCTTTCATCCAGATGAAAGTTATTGAAGCTTCCGTAAATATGAACTTCACCCTGCTGAACTTGTGGAGCCTGAAGTGAGAAATGAACCCATACATACTCGGCTTCCAGATCCTTTTGGCTACCCTGCGTGGTATTGATCAGGAAACTCCCATTGATATCAGGGTTGTATGTATAGGCTTCGAGTGATCGCATCCGGATAGGATGCAAATAATGGTGATACAATTGATTTAATTCTATGCGTTCAATACTTGAAGTAGCGGCCCTTAAATCTTTGCTGTCGAAGGACAGGTACTCGTTTCCGCCTAAAAAGGAACTGGCTCCGTCATACCGGTAAATGAGCTGGTTTCCAGAGGTGAATTGCGGAGAAAGATCTGTAATGGCAGTTTTCAAATTGGCGTTCTGAAGCAGGACGGCATCCACACTTTGAGAGGGGCTTTTCAATATAATATCCTCCGGATGCACGCTGAAATGAAGTGTTTGCTGGTAGGGAATGTTTTTCACCTCCCGGGGCCGGACGATCGCCAGACGGACCTGAGTCAGATTTTCATAGATCATGAATTTTCTGGAAAACACTTCTTCTCCCTCCTGATCATATACATGCAGCATGTAATTGCCGCTACGCTTTAGCGCCCTGGTATTGGCATTGGGTAGTACCAGTTTGTAATGCGTGTAAAGCTGAAGGGTGTTGAAGGAGTTTCCGGTGGAGGCGATTCTCAGATTGTCAAATCCTTCCAGATACTCCGATTTGCTAAGCTCAGAAGGCGTCCAATCCTTGTTGTAAAACTCGATGCGATAGTAATAATCCGCCTCATCCCCTATGATGTCATCAAATTCCAGTCGAAGGCCTTCCCCCAGGGGAATAATTGGAGTATTTCCAAAGTCTTCATCCAGCTGGGTAAATACGATGCTCCGGATATACGACGGGGCCACAGTTTCTGAAATTTGAGCTGTGACATTACCCATCATCAAAAGGAGAACCAAAAGGGTAAGAAGTTTTTTCATAGGGTCGATGCGACTGTAAAGGTAAACATTCTGCTGTACTTTATGCATTGTCCTGAGGTAGAAGTTAAGACGGGGAAAATTGTATCTGATTATTGGGAAGTCTCGGTTTTAATTGAGTAAATTTGCACGATTTTAAACGAAATTTTAACACCTATGTCCAACGACATTCGAATAAAAAGAGGGCTTACTCTACGCTTAAAAGGGGAGGCTGAAAAGACTTTGGTCGATGCCCCCAGGTCCAAGACATTCGCAATCAAACCGCCCGATTTTCACTCTGTGATCCCAAAGATGATAGTGAAAGAAGGAGCCACATTACAGGCTGGTGATGAGATTTTCTTCTCGAAATACGCCCCGGAAGTGCGATTTACCTCTCCCGTGAGTGGGACACTCAAGGAGATTAAACGGGGTGCCAAGCGGCGCATCATGGAAGTGATCATCGAAGCTGATGCACAGGATACGTTCCGGGATTTCGGGAAAATGGACCCGCTCTCCGGGGATGCTGAGGCTGTGAAGGAGAAAATTTATGCAAGCGGGAGCGGCGTGTTTATCAAACAGCGGCCTTATGATATTGTGGCGGATCCTAAGGATAGTCCAAAAGCAATTTTCGTTTCTGCCATGAATACGGCGCCTCTTTCGGGGGATGTCGAATTCATTTTGAAAGATCGGATGCAGGCTTTTCAGGTTGGGCTCAATGCACTGACCCGCCTTACGGCCGGGAAGGTTCATGTTTCCATCGCAAAGGATGCCGGAAGCGATCTGAGAAATCTTCAAAATGTAGAAATTCATCAGGTAAGCGGACCCCATCCTGCAGCTAATGTGGGGGTTCAGATTCACCACATCGATCCCATAAATCAAGGGGATCGTGTGTGGACCGTAGGTCCTGAAGATGTGGCCAACATTGGGGATTTATTCTTAACCGGTAACTTCAGTCCTATCCGGACCGTGGCACTGGCTGGAAGTTCTGCAGAGAACAGAAAGTATTACCGGACCGTCATAGGAGCCAATGTGGCTGATTTGGTTGGAACTGTAAATAATGACATTAGGATTATTTCCGGGGATGTATTTACCGGAGATAAAATTTCCAATGGACAATATTTAAGTTTCTATCCCAATACTCTTACGCTTATCCCAGAAGGAAACAAGTATAGGATGTTCGGTTGGCTTCCATTCACTTATAACAATATACCATCGAATTCCCGTACTTCTCTTTCCTGGTTATTCCCCAACAAGGAATACGAGGTTAATACGAACCTGAACGGTGAAGATCGCGCCCTTGTTGTTACCGGAGAGATGGAAGAAGTTTTTCCTATGGATATTTTCCCTATGCAGTTGCTGAAAGCATGTATGGCCGGAGATATCGAAAAAATGGAGAATCTGGGGATTTACGAGGTAGCCCCGGAAGATTTCGCGCTGATTGATTATGTGAATACCTCGAAACTGGAGGCTCAGGAAATTATACGTCTTGGCCTGGATTTAATGATCACAGAAGTAGGATAATCTTTTTACTATGGAATGGATAAGACAAAAATTAGATAAATTTAAAAAACCCTTTGGCAAGGGGGAAAAGTTAGAGAAGTACGCGCCTGCAGTCAATGCGATCGATACCTTCCTATATACCCCGAACCACACCACTCAAAAAGGAGCTCATGTCCGGGATGCAGTGGATCTGAAAAGGGTGATGATTACGGTAGTACTTTCCATGATTCCGGTCTTGATTTTTGGAATGTGGAATACCGGATACCAATACCTGTCACAGATTCAGGCAGAAGTGGGATTTTGGGAAGCCTTGGGACACGGAGCCTCCAAAGTGGTTCCAATGATAGTGGTTTCCTATGCAGTTGGATTGGGAATTGAATTCGCATTTGCGGTAATGAGAGGTCATGAAGTGAACGAGGGGTACCTCGTGACAGGGCTGCTCATACCTATGATTATGCCGGTTGATATTCCTTTGTGGATGTTGGCCGTTTCTGTTGTATTTGCAGTTCTGATTGGGAAAGAGGCTTTCGGAGGTACCGGAATGAACATCCTCAACCCGGCCTTGACAGCCAGAGCTTTCGCCTTCTTTGCCTATCCTACCTTTATGTCTGGGAACCAGGTGTGGGTCAGTGAGGCCAGTAATGTGGATGCTGTTTCAGGGGAGACCATTTTGGGATCACTCGCTGCAGGAGAACAGGTAAACTACAGTGTAATGGAAATGTTTATGGGGTACATCCCCGGCTCTGTTGCAGAGACACCAACCCTTCTGATATTACTATGTGGTTTATTTCTAATCTTTACCAAAGTAGGTAGCTGGAGAATTATGCTGAGCGCTTTCATCGGTGCGGCAGTAATGGCTCTGATATTTAATGCCCTGAATATTGAAGGAAACGAATTGACGAATTTCCCTTGGTATCAACACCTTTTGGTGGGAGGACTTGCTTTTGGTATAGTTTATATGGCGACTGACCCGGTTTCAGGAGCGCAAACCACCCGGGGAAAATGGATTTACGGGTTCCTGATTGGGTTGTTTTCTATAATGATTCGTATCTTTAACCCAGCTTATCCTGAGGGGGTTATGATGGCCATTCTACTGATGAACGTATTTGCACCAACCATTGACCACTACGTCATTCAGGCCAATGTTAAACGTCGGAAAAAGCGAAAAGAAAAAGGGATCAATCCACAAATTGATACAGCAGTTTAGTTATGGAAGAGAAAGGAATTAATAAGACAAATACCAATGGGTACACCTTTACCTTTGCCGTGATAATGGTGTTGGTGGTAGGGACCATTTTGGCCTATGCTGCAACTTCCTTACAGCCAAGGCAATATGAAAACATGCGCATTGATAAAATGCAGCAGATTCTGGCGACCGTAGGAATTCAGGTTGAAACCACGGAGGCAGAAGAGGTCTATGATGAGGTTATTGTTGAAGAAATTGTACTGGATCATCAGGGACAGGAAAGAGAAGGGGTTGCCGCCTTTGACGTGGATCTTGCCCGGGAACTGAAACGAACTCCTGAAGAACAAAACTTCCCTCTGTATATTGCGGAGGTAGAAGGAGAGCGTTATTACATTATTCCCTTGCGTGGTGCGGGACTGTGGAATGCGATCTTTGGGTACATCGCTCTAAAGGATGATGTGAATACCGTTCAGGGAGTTGTGTTTGACCACCTTGGAGAAACACCCGGACTGGGTGCTGAAATCACGCAGGAGTGGTTCCGGGAACGATTTGCAGATGAAAAAATCTTCAATGATACAGGAGAACTTGTCGGGATATCAGTGGTAAAGGGTAATCCCAGCACCTCTAAGGATGATAATAGGGTTGATGCGATATCAGGAGCCACCATTACAACAGATGGCGTCACTGACATGTTGTATGAACGATTGAACCGTTACCTTCCGTATTTTGAGAATCAGACGGAGCTTAACGTATCAAAAAATTAAAAGTTATGGCACAGGAATTTAACAATAATAAGCCTGAGCAGAATCATGCTGAGGTAAAAGAAAAAGTTTCAGATGCGAAGCGGGAAGAGATGATTCTTTTCCTTGCGGATACGGAAGAGAAAGAGCCAATATTCTCCAAGGAGAATCGGAAGTTACTGACCGATCCCCTGAATGATGACAACCCGATTACCGTTCAGGTTCTTGGTATATGTTCGGCTCTGGCAATTACCGTACAGTTGGAGCCTGCCGTGGTTATGGCATTAGCAGTAATGGCAGTAATGGCTGCCAGTAACGTAATCGTTTCTCTTTTGAGAAATATGATTCCCAGTCGAATCCGGATTATTGTTCAGCTGGTGGTAGTGGCCTCGCTTGTGGCACTGGTCGATCAGGTCTTAAGAGCCTATGCGTATGATGTGAGTCGTCAGTTATCCGTTTTTATTGGACTGATTATTACCAACTGTATTGTGATGGGGCGACTGGAGGCTTTTGCCCTGGGGAATAAGCCATGGAGATCCTTCCTTGATGGCGTGGGGAATGCCGCCGGTTACGGTCTAATCCTTGTAATTGTAGCTTTTTTCAGAGAACTACTCGGATCAGGAAAGTTGTTTGGATATGAAATTCTAGGTCACAAAGGAGCAACCCTGGCAGAGTCAACAGGATTATATGCCCTTGGATATGAGAATAACGGATTCATGCTCTTGTCTCCAATGGCCCTCATTGTGGTAGGTGTTATTATCTGGATTCAGCGTACGCGAAACCGAAAACTCATTGAAGCCTAACTAATTAGCTAAAATATTTACGATGGATTTAGTCAATTTATTTGTGCGAAGTATTTTCATTGAAAATATGATTTTCGCCTATTTCCTTGGAATGTGTTCCTATCTGGCCGTTTCCAAGACAGTAAAGACCGCAGTGGGATTGGGAGCAGCAGTGATCTTTGTACTGGGTATCACGGTTCCTATTAACTTCTTATTAGATTCTTATTTACTAAGACCGGGCGCATTGACCTGGCTGGGAGCAGAGTTTGCCGATGTAGATCTGAGCTTTTTAAGTTTGATCATGTTTATTGCAGTAATCGCTGCAATGGTACAACTAGTTGAGATGATTGTGGAGAAATTTGCACCGACCCTGTATGGTGCGCTGGGAATTTTTCTTCCCTTAATTGCAGTTAACTGTGCCATTCTGGGAGGAGCCTTGTTTATGCAACAGAAGGACTTTTCTCATGTTGGAGAAGCCTCAGTCTACGGTCTCGGTAGTGGAGTGGGCTGGTTCCTGGCTATCCTGGGAATTGCAGCCATTAGAGAAAAAATCACCTATTCCAATGTACCTGCTCCGCTAAAAGGACTTGGTATTACCTTTATCATTACCGGTCTGATGGCGATAGGGTTCATGAGTTTTATGGGAATTACATTATAAAAGAGGAGTTATGACAGTTATTATAACAAGTGTAATCGTATTTTTAGTACTGATACTAGTGCTTATAAGCGTTCTGTTGGCCGCTAAGGCCAAGCTGATACCCTCCGGCCCTGTTACCATTAACATCAATGGAGAACGGGACATGGAAGTGGGATCCGGTGGAACCCTTTTAACCACCTTATCCGACCAGAAACTATTCCTTCCTTCGGCATGCGGGGGTGGGGGTACTTGTACCGAATGTAAGTGTATTGTATCTGAAGGTGGAGGTGCGATCCTACCCACTGAAGAACCACACTTTACCCGAAAAGAAATTGCCCAGGGATGGCGTTTGGGATGTCAGGTAAAGGTAAAGCAGGACATGAAGATCACCATTCCGGAAGAGGTATTCGGAATTAAAAAGTGGGAAGCCAAGGTAGTTTCTAATTACAACGTGGCTTCATTTATCAAGGAGTTTGTTGTAGAGCTTCCGGAAGACATGGATTATAAACCAGGCGGATATATTCAGATTGAAATTCCTAAAACGGTGGTTCATTTTAAGGATATGGATATCACGGCACATCCTGAAGAGCACCCGGGAGAGCCTGACAAATTCCAGCTGGAGTGGGACAAATTTAATTTGTGGCCACTGGTAATGAAGAATACGGAGAAGGTTGAAAGAGCCTATTCAATGGCTTCGTACCCGGCAGAAGGACGTAGGATTATGTTGAATGTTCGGGTTGCTACTCCACCCTGGGATCGCGCAAAAAATGATTGGGCGGACGTAAATCCCGGAATTGCTTCTTCTTATATTTTTAACTTGAAGCCCGGGGACACTGCCATTGTTTCTGGACCTTACGGGGAGTTCTTTATTAACGAGAGTGAGGCTGAGATGCTATACGTCGGAGGTGGAGCCGGAATGGCTCCGATGCGGTCCCATCTGTATCACCTCTTCAGAACTCTGAAAACCGGTAGAAAAGTAACCTACTGGTACGGTGGAAGATCTAAGAGAGAACTGTTCTATATTGACCATTTCAGGGCATTGGAGAAAGACTTTCCAAACTTCAAATTCTATGTTGCACTATCTGAGCCATTGGAAGAAGATAACTGGAAGGTAAAAGATGGGCTGGACGGAGAAGGAGATGGGTTCGTTGGATTCATTCACCAGGCAGTAATGGACAATTACCTGCAATACCACGAAGAGCCTGAAGAAATTGAGGTATACTTCTGTGGGCCCCCACTGATGAACAAGGCAGTGGAGAAAATGACCGAAGACTATGGTATTCCACCTGAAAACGTACGTTTCGACGACTTTGGTGGATAAGCAGAACCACTTTATTATACACACACAGGCGGCCTTAGGGCCGCCTGTTTTTTGCAAATTGTTTACCTTTGCCTTATGGATTTGACTGAACAAGAATTGCATAACCTGGCCATGAATATTGTGGGTAAGGATCTGGAAGATCAGGGATATGAATTTTTGGGGGTGAATAGTGAGCTAAAGAAAAATCCGCAATTTGTTGCCCTCAAGAACAAGAAGCTTCACTTTGTTGTGGTCAGAGCCATTACCTATCCCGATAATCCGGAGGAAGTAGATTATGTGTTTATGGAAACCATTAAACAACACGCGCTGAAATTTAAGGCACGGACCTTTTATGCGGGTGTGGGACTGGCCAATTCCAGGGACTTTAATTTACCGGTGAACTCTCAGGAGGATTATGTGGTGAAATACGATGGCTTAATTGAAATCTGATATGCCCTACTTTAAAAGTTTTCTATTATTACTTCTGATTGTTTCCTGTCAGCCCCAGACGCAGGAACTTGACCGGGTCGAGGGGGAAGCACTGGGAACGACCTATCATATTTCCTATTTTTCAGATCAGTCTATAGATATAGAAAAATCACTGGACTCCATATTTGATCTTGTGAACGGCTCGATGAGTACCTACCAGAGCGATTCCGATATTTCTCGTATAAATAGAGGGGAGGTGGATGTTAAAGTTGATGAGATGTTTCGGGAGGTGTTTGAACTTTCTGCGCAGGTCTACAGGGAGAGTGGTGGCTATTTCGATCCTACCGTTGGAGATATCGTTAACCTATATGGTTTTGGTTCTGAACAGGGCGTTACGGATCCTGACAGCACCATGGTGGATTCCCTTATGAAATTCGTGGGAATGGATAAAGTTGAACTCACCGATGATGGGGTTTTGGTAAAAAAATATCCTGAAGTTTACATCGAATTCAATGCCATTGCAAAAGGATATGCCATTGATGCTATAGGTAATTTTCTCGATGCACAGGGCGTGGACAATTATCTGATCGAGCTGGGCGGGGAGTTGCTGGCCAAAGGAAAAAATCTCACCAAAGACACCTATTGGAGGGTGGGGGTGGATGCTCCGCAATCTGATGCTGAAAAGCGGGAAATGATCGCTGTTCTGGAACTGAGAAATCGGGCCATGGCTACCTCAGGCAACTACCGGAAGTTTCGGGTGGATCCTGAAACAGGAACCCAGTACGTTCATACCATAAATCCGCTCACTGGATTTCCTGAACGAGGCGATCTGCTTAGTACCACTGTACTGGCGCCTAATTGTGCCCTTGCGGACGCTTATGCCACCGCTTTTATGGCCATGGGGTATGAGAGGGCCAAAGCATTGGTTGAAGGGCTTCAGGATATTGACGTGTTCTTTCTTTATCTGGACCAGGATGGCCAGAAAAAGGAATACCTCACTTCCGGGCTTCAGGAAGTAATCATAGATTAAACCTGAGGTTGGGGTTTGCGACAGACCGGAATGATTTCACCGGCTGCAAGCCTATAACGATCCACAGATTGTGCAGACATGCCTGAGGTGTAATCGACTTCTTCCACTATAAATCCTACCGAACGTAACCTGTCAAAATAATCCCGGCCATAGACCCGGACATGGTCATACTGCCCGAAGATTTTTGTGCGCTCCACAGGATCCGTGATGGAGTTGTCCTGGAATGTATGTTCCCGTTTCAGGTCCTGAGGAATCTGCAGGATGGCCATGCCTCCTGGCTTGAGTACCCGATACAACTCCCGTAAGGCTCTCATGTCATCTGGAATGTGTTCAAGAACGTGATTGCATAAGATGAAATCGTACGCATTATCAGCGAAGGGAAGATTGCAGATGTCCGCCTTTACATCTGCCAGGGGAGAATTGAGATCCGTGGTAGTGTAATCCAGGTTGGGTTGCTTCCTGAATCGCTTATAAAAAGCCTGCTCAGGCGCGAAATGCAACAGCTTATAAGGCTTCTCGAACAAATCCGTCTCTTGCTTTAAATAAAGCCAGAGCAGACGGTGGCGCTCCAGAGACAGGGTGGAAGGGGAGAGCACATTCTCTCGCTGCTTTCCATATCCGTAAGGAAGAAATCGCCTGAAACTCTTTCCATCAATGGGATCGGTATACCTATTCCCTTTCAGCGCCAGTGCCAGGAACGGCCTTACCAGATAACTCAGCCGAATGAGTACAGGGCGAGGAACTGCGTTTAAGATGAATTTAAAGGAGTTACTTAACATGTAGGCGCTTGTTGTTCCTTAGCCATATGGGATGATAGTTGCCGTGTCTGAAAGGAGTCTAAAGGTCCAATTCTAATTTTTCCCTGCGAAATTCATCTTCCTCCGTACTCTCAATGCCCAGAGCCTGGTAAATATAGTGAAAGGTAGAGAGTAATTCCGGTTTTCCATCGACCAGGGCCACATTGTGCTCAAAATGCGCACTGGGTTTGTTATCGGCCGTTTTTATGGTCCATCCATCCTTTAGTTGCCGGATCCGGTGGGTCCCCAGGTTAATCATAGGTTCAATGGCGACTACCATTCCCTCTATGAATTTTTTTCCTCTGCCACGTCTTCCGTAATTGGGCATTTCCGGGTCTTCGTGCATCTTCTCACCCACACCGTGGCCGACCAATTCCCGCACCACTCCATACCCGTGGCTTTCTGTATAATTTTGAATGGCATACCCCACATCGCCGACCCGTGATCCCAGTTTGAATTCCCGGATTCCTACGTAAAGAGATTCTTTTGTTACCTGGAGCAGTTTTTCCACCTCAGGGTCAATAGTTCCAACGGCAAAGGTATAGGCGTGATCCCCATAGTAGCCGTTTTTATACGCGCCACAATCTATAGAAATGATATCGCCTTCTTCAAGAGGAGTGTCATTTGGAATTCCATGTACTACCTGTTCATTAGGGCTCATACACAGGCTGTTGGGGAAGTCATACATGCCTAAGAAACCCGGATGGGCTCCATGGTCCCGAATAAACTCTTCGGCCAGTTTGTCCAGGTAGAGGCTGGTGACCCCGGGCTTGACTTCTGTTGCCAGCATTCCCAGGGTCTTAGATACGATAAGAGCACTCTCTCTAATTAATTCTATTTCTTCTTTTGTTCTCGATATAATCATAGCCATTCTTGTTGTGTTAATCCTTTATCGCTGAGAGGGTCGTTTAGATACCTCTATACCAAAGGAGCCTGGGTCATGACCTCAGGTTTTTCAATTCCCATCAGGTGCAGGATGGTAGGAGCGATATCTCCAAGGATTCCGTCCTTCACTTCCTTTATGCTTTCGTCCACTAAAATAAAGGGCACGGGGTTGGTGGTGTGTGCAGTATTGGGCGAGCCATCTTCATTGAGCATGGTTTCGCTATTGCCGTGATCTGCGATAACCAGCACCGTGTAATCATTTTCTTTAGCCGCTTCAATGACTGCTTCGGCACACTGATCGACGGTTTCACACGCCTTTACAGCAGCTTCAAATACTCCGGTATGGCCCACCATGTCGGGATTGGCAAAATTCAGACAAATGAAATCCGCGGATTTCTTTTTAATCTCGGGTATGATTTCATCCCTGATTTCAAAAGCACTCATTTCAGGTTTCAAATCATAGGTGGCCACTTTCGGAGAATTCACCATGATGCGACGTTCTCTCTCAAAGGGTTCTTCCCGCCCTCCGGAGAAGAAAAAGGTCACGTGCGGGTACTTTTCTGTCTCCGCGATCCGGATCTGGGATTTCCCGGCTTTTTCCAGTACCTCTCCCAGAGTGGCTTTTATATTCTCCTTCTTAAAGATGACATTGATGTTTTCAAAAGTGTCGTCATACCGGGTCATGGTGACGTAATAAAGAGGCATTTTTTTCATGCCGAAATCAGGGAAATCCCTTTGGGTCAGGGCATCGGTGAGCTGACGTCCCCGGTCCGTCCGAAAGTTAAAGAAAATCACGACTTCCTCCTGTTTTAGGGTGGCTACAGGATTTCCTTGAGAATCAGTCAGCACAATGGGTTCTATAAATTCATCCGTGATGCCGGCCTCATAACTGGCCCGGATAGCCTGCTGGGCATCGGAAGCAGGGGATCCTTTGCCTGAAACTATGACATCGTACGCCTTCTTCACCCGTTCCCACCGTTTGTCTCTATCCATCGCATAATAGCGGCCGATAATGGAAGCCAGTTTTGTATTGGTGGCCTCCAGGTGTTCTTCCAGATCGGATATAAAATTCAAACCGGAATGCGGATCCACATCACGCCCATCTGTAAAGGCATGGACAAACTTGTTTTTAATTCCAAACTCCTCCGCTGCCGTCAAAAGTCCTTTTAAATGGTCAATATGGGAATGGACTCCACCATCACTGACCAGACCCATAAAATGAATGGGCTTATCATTTTTCAGGGCGTAGTCAAAGGCCTGTTCCAGGACCGGCTCTTTTCCAAGCGTGTTATTTTCTACGGCAAGATTTATTTTCGCAAGATCCTGATAAACAATTCGTCCGGCTCCCAGATTCATATGACCCACCTCACTATTTCCCATCTGACCTTCCGGTAACCCGACATTCATCCCATCAGTTCGAAGCCTTGCGTGCGGATAATTCTGGTACAGAGAATCAATATAGGGAGTATTGGCTTTGGCAACTGCGGAAACTTCCGGGTTGTCGGATATTCCCCAGCCATCAAGAATCATTAAAATAACTTTCTTACTCATAAAAAAATGCTTTTGACAAAGATACGAAACTCTGAGCCTAGCAGCGAAACCACAGGGCCGGTAATTCCCAGTAATGGGAATCGTGAAGCTATTATAAGCACTCTGAAAAAAGATTTGGATGGCCTCACAATATTTTTGTCTTTTTGCTGTTAAAGGGGGAGTAACGGAACTTGAAAGGGGTTGGTACTCATGTATTTACAATCCTTTTTTCTGTTTTTGGTATCATAATTGCACCTTTGAGAACCCTTAATTAAACGTTAATTTATGAAGATGAAATTTTTAGCCGCCGCCACTTTTCTTTCAGCTACCTTTCTTTTCTCCACCGATGCTGAGCCTACCACCACTAAATCAACATTCTCTCCTGAAAGCCCCACCCATATGGTTTCCACCACCGAATCCTCAGAAAATGAAGTCCCTGAACTGACATGGGAAGAGGAAGTAACCATGCTTTACGAGACCTTTGCCGAGGCCAATGAAGCCGAAATGCCATCCATTGATTCTTTTGCAGATGGCATGAAGGGATATGAGCAGTTGCGGGAAAATGGAGAATTGAAGAAAGAGCTTTTGACTTTAATCGACTTCAGCCTTCCTTCCACTGAAAAAAGACTGTGGGTGTTGGATATGGCCAATAAGGAAGTGCTTTTTCACACCTATGTGTCCCATGGAAGAAATACCGGTGGAAAAATGGCCACAAAATTCTCCAATACCAACGGGTCGTTTCAGAGTTCTTTAGGGTTTTTTGTGACGGCTGAGACCTATTATGGTAAGAATGGATTGTCCTTGTTTTTGGACGGAAAAGAAGAGGGGTTTAACAGCAATGCCCGCTCCCGTTATGTTGTAATGCACGGCGCCGATTACTCCAACCCTGATTTCATCACCCAGACCGGGCGGTTAGGACGAAGCCTTGGATGTCCTGCTGTTCCTGAGGCTGAGGCAAAGGATATTATTGGAACTATCAAAGGCCGGTCAGCTTTGTTTATTTATCACACCGATCCAACCTATCAGGAGCAATCCAGCTTTCTGAATGCGGTTATTTAAAAGCTTCCGGGTAAGAATATCTTTCTGGGTATCATATAGCTCAGGCCGACTAACTTGAGAGGAGGGCCTGAGCTATTTTTTGATCCATGGCATACACGTCTTCCGTAAAAATGGTTTCTCCCCCTTCGCGCCATGCGGTCCAATAAAAGTGATAGACCTTAATGGGCTGGCTGATGCTGACATTGGTTGTCTTTCCGGACTTCAGGATAGAATCAATTTCCTGTTTTGTTCCTTTTGGTTGATTTTGTACCACATACTGAGCCAGGTCAAGAGCGTCCTCCACTCGTACGCAACCCGAACTCGCGGCCCGTTCCGATCTTTCGAATAATCCCTGGGCGGGGGTGTCATGCAGGTAAATGGAGTACTGATTCGGATACATTATCTTCACCCTTCCCAGGGGGTTTGTGGCACCGGGGCGCTGGGTAATGACGTAGTTTCTGGCATCTGATGAGGACCAGTCTACCGTAGAAGGGTCCACGGGGTCGCCCTGGGGCGAGCTGACCACCATATCATTTTTGGTAAAATAAGAAGGGTCCCTGGCGGCTTTGGGCAGTACATCTTCTGCCTTAATGGTAGGAGGGAGGGTCCAGGTCGGATTCAGGACGATATGATCCAGCTGATCCGAGAAAATAGGGGTTTGTCGCTGCCGGGTTCCGGCAATAACGTTATGCCTCTTGATGGTATCTCCGTCTTTTACAACGGCCAATTGGTACTGAGGAATATTGATCATTATGTAATGCTGACCCAGGTCTCTGGGATACCAGCGCCAACGCTCCAGATTGACCAGCACCTGCCGGTATCGGTCTTCCAGTGTCATATTGAGTTCCCGCAAGGTGGTTTTTCCTATAATCCCATCTGCGGCCATGTGTTTGCTCTTTTGAAAGTTCGTAATGGCTTCTTCCAGTTCGGGGGAATAAACCGTTGAAGTGGAATCTACAGAATCCTCTAGCAAGCCCAATTGTTGCAGGCGTGCTGCGATGGCCGGAATTCGCGGATCCTTATCTCCGGGCTCTATGGCCTCACCCATTGGGATCGGATCAAATACAGGCTGTTCTTGCTGAAGGGAGACCCGAATTTCTGCCAGGGACTCGATCAGGCCCTGATATACCTGATGGTTGGGACGAAGCTCATCCAGTAAGGCTACAAGATGATTGCTGTTTTCAACTGATTGAACCAGGCTGTCTATATCCAGGGTATCTCTTTCTACATCCCAGATCCAATGGAACTCCACGGGATCCAATTTCCCGTAGTATAAATCATGTGCTAAATTCAGAAATGAATCAGAAAGCAGAATTTCGAAATGCGCATGATCCTTAGGAGACTCCGGGGCTGTTTCCTGAAGCTGCTGAAGGGCTTTCAGGCGGTAATCCTCTGGATGGAGTCCCTCCCGCTCAATCTCCGATAGTTTATCCAGATAAACCTTTCTAAGCTCATCAGTGGTCCAAAAAGCTTTTCCACCCCGGGCTGCATAAAAGGATTGCACTTCATCTTCCATAGAAAGATCTCCAGCGGCTTTTAATTCATCCAGGGCCTGGACAACCTCTGACGGATCCAATACCGGGAGAGACTCTGACGAAAAGAGGTTGCTCAAAAAACCGCCTCCCGTATCGGAGCTATCGTTCTCTCCTTTACACGAAAGCAGGAAGGTGAAACAGATAAGCAGGATATAAAAATAGGTTCCCTGGCGGATTTTGTTGAATTGTATCATAAGATAATGGCGTTCAGATTGTTGGTGAATTAGCCCTAAAATGCTTTTGTGTTAATCAACGCGGACATCCTGGTATTCCTGGTGTCGGTCAAACTGACGTGCGGCATAGGAACAAAGAGGGTCGATCTTCAGATTGTTTTCTCTGGCGTATTCCACCGCATGGCGCACCAGATCTTTGGCTAATCCTTTTCCTGTCATTTCCGGATGTGTCTCTGTGTGATCCAGGGTCATTATTCCATGGTCTTCTACACTGTACTGTAGTTGGGCAGCCATCTCTTCTTCAAGTTCGATATAGAACATTCCCTTTCCTTTTTCCTCTGTTTGCTTTATGTTGTAATCCATTTTCCCAAAGTTTATTTAGTGACGGAATTTTGGTTAAAAATAGAGTAATTTTTCCTGCCCGGGATAAATGACGGAATGTATTTAACAGGAGTTTAGCCAATACGTAGTTGTTTTGAAAATAGCTGTAAAAAATAGGGAAAAGGAGCGATGAAAGCTGCCATACATGGAACCCTATAAAACAAAGACAAAGTCGGCATTTGGAAAAAGAGGAGAAAAAAGAAGAAGATATTTTTGGAAAAATAAAAACTTAGGTTCTATATTTGCAGCATCCAGGCGGGAGTAGCTCAGTTGGTAGAGCGTCAGCCTTCCAAGCTGAATGTCGCCGGTTCGAACCCGGTCTCCCGCTCTTTAGTCTCACAGTCCTTGTGAGACTTTTTTTTGACCATTGGTTTGTTGAAAACCAATCCCGAATCCACCTCAAATTAATTACGGCTCCAGTTTTTCTGCACTGAATTTAAAGGTCGCTAAGGTTGTCATGGTTTTCCCCTCTTATCAGTAGAAAAACACTATTTTTGGTTTAAAAGGATTCCCTGGTGGAACTCAGGGGGAATTACTTACACTGAAAATTTCAGCGCACTATGAGAATGGGATGGCATCTTTTATTAATATTCTTCTTTACTGGCGGAACTTCCCTGGCCCAGCTAAATGATTCGTCGCAACAGGAAACAGGATTGATATTAGATATGGAGGAGGTCTTTGAGCGCGAGGAAGAACAGGCTCTTAGGGAATCTCTGAAAGAGTTTGAACGACAGACTAAAAGCAAGTTGTTCATTGTCAGTGTGGGAAACACCGAGGATTTTTCAGATTTCGATCAATACGCCTTGCATATTTTGGACAGGTATGATTTTCGCGAGAAAATAGACAACAACGGTCTGGTCCTGATTTTTAGTGGCGGCCTTCGAAAGATTCATCTGAACACTGAAATGGAAGCTCGTAAAATCGTGGAGGACAGTGTCTATCAGCGGGTCATTAATGACTTGCTTATTCCCAGTTTTAAAACCCGGGATTATCATCAGGGAATTGAAAAAAGTCTCACGGAGCTTCTTCGAGTCTATAATCTCTAAATGGAATGGATACCCCACCGTACTCAAATTCTATAACAACGACAGTTTTCCTTTTAGTCTGTGTTTTCGGATATGTCTTGGGAATCAACGGGCAGGAAAGGTTGCGGGATTATGGGATTGAGCTGGGGGTGCTCACGCCAGGCAAGTACAATGCCATTACCGATGTGGCGGGTGTGAGTGTAGGTCATTTTACCCTCGTAAAGGGGACCGATATAAGAACGGGGGTCACCGCCATAGTTCCCCATCAGGGAAATGTTTTTCAAAAGAAGGTACCTGCCGCTATATATGTTGGAAATGGGTTTGGAAAACTTTCAGGTTATACGCAGGTTAAAGAACTGGGGAATATTGAAACTCCGATTGTTCTAACCAACACCCTGAGCGTTCCTGTGGCAATGGATGCGCTGATTTCTTATACCCTGATGCAACCCGGGAATGAAGCGGTTCGCTCTGTTAATGCCGTGGTGGGGGAGACCAATGATGGATGGCTAAACGATATCCGGGGTAGGCACATCCAACCGGATCATGTGCTTTCTGCAATAGCCAATGCACGGTCCGGCCCCGTTGAGGAAGGGTCGGTAGGAGCAGGGACAGGTACGATCAGTTTTGGTTATAAAGGGGGGATTGGAACGGCATCCAGAGTACTGCCAAAAAGCTCCGGAGGATTTACCGTCGGGGTGTTAGTACAGTCAAATTTTGGAGGAGTCCTCAAAGTAGCAGGCTTTCCGGTGGGTAAAGAACTGCAGAACCATCCGTATGCAGGTGGAAGTGCCGATGGATCCATCGTGATTGTCATCATGACCGACGCTCCTTTAGATTCCCGGAACCTTGAAAGACTTGCTAAACGCGCGATGCTGGGACTGGGTAGAACCGGCGGAATCGCATCCAATGGAAGCGGAGATTATGTCATAGCCGTTTCTACCGCCGTACAGAATCGGGTTCATTATGCTGATCAAGAACTTACAACAAAAGGAGAATTTCTTAACAATGATGCCGTCACCCCTCTGTTTCTTGCTACCATAGAGGCTTCAGAGGAAGCCATTTTAAATTCCTTATTCACGGCGGCGGATATGGAAGGACGCGATGGGAATAAAGTGGAGGCGCTTCCCCGGGAAAAAGTCCTGAAGATGCTGTTCGGTTCCAATTGATTCAGTGGGGCTGAAAATGACAGTCTCAGGGATGCGATTCCAGGATAAGCTCCTGAGGGAGATGACAGGACCTGGGTGGACCACGTCATAAAATAACCGCCAGGTAAGAATGATTCGGGATGGAGGTAACTTTTTAGTCATTTTGTTCTAAATTTGCCGAGTAAGAAAACGGGCATATGATTGATAAATTGAATATAATAAAACAGCGTTTCGACGAAATCAATGATCTGATAATTCAACCAGATGTCATTGCGGATCAGAAGCGCTATGTGGAGCTCAATAAGGAATACAAGGATTTGAGGGCTTTGATGGAGGAGCGCGCTCGTTATCTGGAATTGTTGGAAAATATTTCAGAGGCGGAAGAAATCATTGCTGATGGGAGTGATCCGGAAATGACCGAGATGGCCAAGCTTCAGCTGGAAGAGGCCAAAAGTGAGGTTCCGGAGTTGGAAGAGAAAATCAGAATGATGCTGATTCCAAAAGATCCGGAAGATGCCAAAAATGTGGTGATGGAGATT
>JAJUIC010000124.1 GCA_029265595.1 Flavobacteriaceae bacterium | reverse complement strand
TGTGTTAACCTTAAAGGAAAACAAAAATTAAAAATACAAACTTTACACGATACCGCTATCGTAAGAGGGTTGAATGTTGTATTTTTTACTTCAAAAAAGAGAAATGCCCCTATTTTCTAGGGTTAAACTATGCCGGCGGGGACGTTGCAATAGCGAATGATCAGGATTTAACCACGGAACTTAATGAAGTGGTAATCTTATAAAAGTGGTTAGTTCTAAAACTCCCCTTACTTTTGCAGGGTCGAATTTCTGTTAAAAGAATTTTTAATCTAAATTAGCTCGCTACTTTAAAAGAAAATACCTTCGATATGCTGAAACACCAAACGTTGCTTTTAATCGGTATCATGGTTTGTAATACTACCATAGGGATGGCCCAGGAAATTGTTGCTCACAGAGGCGCCTCTTATATAGCCCCGGAAAATACCCTCGCAGCGGTAGAACTCGGATTTGAACTGGGAGCAGAAGCCGTTGAGGTCGATGTTTATTTAACTAAGGACCAAAAAATTATTGCACTGCACGACCGGACCACCAAACGTACCGGAGGTGCTGAGTATGCAGTAGCAGAAACAGACTCGGACGTTTTAAGAGGTCTTGATGTAGGCAGCTGGAAAGACCCGAAGTATGCTGGTGAAAAAATGCCTTTTCTGGAAGAGATTTTTGAAGTGGTACCGGAAGGACGAAAGCTTGTTATTGAAGTAAAGTCAGGCCCTGAAATCCTACCATATTTGGAAGAATTAGTAACGAAAAGTTCCATAAGAGATCAACTGGTACTGATCAGTTTTAATTTGGATGTCGTTAAGGAGGGAAAACAACGGATGCCCTTTATGCCCACTTACTGGTTGCTGGGATCTTTTAATCAATACAGCATTGCAGAGGCAGTGAAAATCGCTAAGGAAAATAATTTTGAAGGCCTGGATGTAAACTATAACCTGGTTAACCCCAGCTTTGTAAAAGCTATGCGCGAGGCGGAACTTGAAATTATTGTATACACCGTCAACGATCGGGAGGTGGCCCGAATTCTACGGGATCTGAAGGTGGATGCCATTACTACCGACCGTCCCGAATGGCTTCGAGAGGGGCTGTAAAAACTTTTTCCTGATCAAGGGACTTTAATATTAATGAAAACCCTCGGACAGCAGCTGATAACTGCAATTCCGAGGGTCTTTTTTTGGGTTCTTTTCCGGATGAACACCTCCAGGAACGAACGAGCCTTTTACAGTTTGACTTCTTCCAGGGCTACCTCTTTGCCGTTTTTGTCCAGAAGTTTGACCTCATCGAAATCCATCTCCTGGAACTGCTCGAACTGGGTAGCAGCATCTCCTACAACCAGGTACGCCATCCGACCTTCGTCCAGATACTTGTTTGCGAGCTCTCTGTGCTGTTCCAGAGTCATATTGCCGATGATTTCTTCTTCTTTTTCGATGTAATCAGGGTCCAAATCATAGGTGCTAATGGTCTGAAGCATCCCCAAAAGGGAGTACTGGTCTTCAAAACGCAGAGCATTGGATTTTATCAGTGCATTTTTGGTGAATTCCAGATCTTCCTGACTGATGCCTTTTTTGTAGTTGGCAATTTCATTTCTGAAAATCTCGACGGATTCTCCTGTTGCATTGGTTCGGACACTGGAGGAGGCACTGAAGGTACCGGGGATTTTACTGCCACTGAATCCGGTCCGGGCACCATAGGTATATCCTTTTTCCTCTCTTAAGATGAGGTTGACATTCCCCGAGAACGATCCACCCAGTTTGTAATTCATCACCGTTGCCGGAAAGAAGTCTTCGCTTGTTCGTGGCATTCCAAGATACCCGATGCGGATGACGGACTGTTTGGCATTTGGAACATCCACAAAATACAGGGAAGCTTTATCTCTGGTATCGGCCAGCTCATATTGAGGAATTACTACCTCTTTTGGCTGCCAACGGGTATTTAAATCTTCAAGTACCGCCAGGGCTTCATCTTTTGTGATGGCTCCTACGATGTGGAAGTTACTTACCGTTGGCGAAAAGTTCTTCTGGTAGAAGGATTTCAGATCCTCCATGCTAATGGCCTCAACCGACTCAACCGTTCCGGATACGGGATGCGCAAAAGGATGGTTTTCTCCATACAGTAGTTTATTAAACACTTGAGACGATATGGTATTGGGGTCCGCCTCGGAACGCTTGATCCTATTGATAGTGCTGGTCTTAATTCGCGGCAACTCGTTCTGATCCCATCGTGGCTCCAATAGAATCTCCTCAACCAGATCCATGGTTTCTTCAAAGTTTCGCTTGAGGGTGTTGCCACGAATGACGATAGACTCTGATGTTGTGTACATATTGATATTGGCTCCAAGCAGGTCGATTGCTTCTTCAAGTTCAGCAGGAGTGCGGTTGGCTGTTCCCTCCATCATAATATCCGTCATGAGATTGGCTACACCATTTTTCGACAAATCGTCTAACAAGTGCCCTCCTTCAATTACCAGACTGAAATTAACCAACGGCAGTTCGTGGTGTTCGATGCCGTACACTGAAAGCTGGTTGTCAAGTTCCGCGGTCCAGGATTCTGGAATATCCAGACTTGGAGCCTCCCCTAGGGCCGGTTCTACAGAACGGTCAATTAAAGAAGGTGTTTTCTCAATCTCCTCGGGTGCAGCCTCAGCAATTTCAGATTGCACATTTTCGGTAATTTCTTCTTCCACTACTGCTGCCTTTTCAGAGTTTTCAGCAATTAGCTCAATCTGCCCTTTGGGTACAAAGCTGGTAAGAACAAAAGGCTTGTCTTTTATATAGGTTTCATAAACCCTTTTGACATCCTCTTTTGTAACTGCTTTAATGTTCTCTATATCCTGTTCGATAAAACCAGGATTATCCGTAAAGACATCATATTGGGCCAGTTGAAAGGACTTTCCCAGAACACTGCTGATGCCATTGTAGAAATCGGTCTCAAGACTCGCTTTAATGCGCTCTACGTCTTTATCAGTCACACCTTCCTCTTCAAAAAGGGCAAAGGCTTCATAAATTCCTTGTTCGACATCATCCAGATCTACTCCCGCATTGGCGGTGATCATAATTCGGAAAGAACCTGCAATTTCTGAAGCACTGTTGAAAGAATAAGGTTGCGATGTGAGCTCCTTATCTTCTACTAATACCCGGTAAAGGGGCGCCTTCTTTCCATCAGCAAGAATTTGTGCCAGAAAATCCAGGGCATAGGCATCTGGAGAGAATTGTTCTACGGCCGGCCAAACCATGTTTAACTGAGGTGCTGTTGCAAAGTTATCCTCGTGGTAAAGACGTTTAGTCTGGTCAAGAGTAACAGTCTGAACTTCTAGCGGCTCCACTTCCTGCCGCCTTTTAATTTCTCCAAAATATTTCTCCACCAGGTCTTTAGCCTCCTGAGTTTCAAAATCTCCCGCTATCACCAGAGTCGCGTTGTTGGGCCCGTAGAACTTATCATAGAATTCTTTTACATCCTCGACCGTGGCGCTTTGTAAATCTTCCAGTTCTCCGATGACCTGCCAACTATAAGGATGTCCATCTGGATATAAATTCTTTGAGATCACCCAGTTGGTATGACCGTAGGGGTTGTTGTCAACGCGCTGACGTTTTTCATTCTGTACAACTTCCTGTTGGTTGGCGAATGCGGACTCGGTGACGGTATTGATAAAATAGCCCATCCGATCGGATTCCAGCCACATGACCATTTCCAGTGCATTCTTAGGAACTACTTCATAATAAACGGTTCCGTCCGTCCAGGTTCCGCCATTGAGGGTGCCACCCACATCCTGAATCTTCTTAAAGAATTGATCTTGTCCGACATTTTCCGATTCCTGGAAGAGCATGTGCTCGAAGAGGTGTGCAAATCCGGTCCGACCTTTAACTTCTCTATTGGATCCCACACCGTATTGAATGGCAACTGCTACTATGGGATCCGACTTGTCCTGGTGCAGAACTACATTTAGTCCGTTCTCCAGTTCATACTTTTCATAGGCCACTGAAAGGCCTGGATCTTCATTGTCTTTTTCTTTCCCCGTCATGTTATCACAGGAGCTCACTCCTATTACCATCAAGGGAAGTAGCAAAAACAACAAGGTTCTTAAAACGTGATTTTTCATTGGAAAAGGTATTTGATTAATGGATTGTTAAATATAAAATAAAATTATGAGTGAATGCAAATTATGTTGAATCTTTCTTAAATAAAATGGGTTCCTCATATCCCTTTCCTACAGCTCCGGCAGCTGCTGGGAAAGGTTCCGTTAAGAAAAGGATGTATGTTTGCCCTACAAACTGTGGTTGTAGTATAACTGTCAAGGAATGAGATGTTTAACAACTTAAAATACCTCCAAAATTTTTTCCTAGCGTATATTTGCGTATTTTTAACCAAAGTTTTTTAAACGTTTTTGTAATGGATACGACTGGGCCGGAGCGTAATACGCTGGCCAAACTTATTTTGGAATTCGTACAACAGCTACGTCTTTCCACCTTTGTCTCGGGCTTGCCGGTGAGAACTGGCATTTTGAGCCTTCTAACACTGAAGTTACCGCCCTCTACCCGGAATACTACAAACCTCCGGAGTCAATGCAGTTTTAATCCAATTCCAAGTGGCTATGGCGTGTAAGATTCTTATTGTTGATGACGATCCCACCAGTTTATTTTTGCACCAGTCTCTTATTGTAAAAAGTGGGCTGTGTGCGAATCCGGACCAATTCCTCAATGGAGAGGAAGCATTAGAATTTCTTGAAGCTTATGAAGGAAACCAGGACTCTTTTCTGGTATTGCTGGATTTGGCTATGCCCGTAATGGATGGCTGGGAGTTTCTGGAAAAATTGGAACAGAAAGACTTTCCTTTCCGTATAGATGTGGCAGTAGTGACATCTTCGATTGAAAAATCCGATCGAATTCGAGCCGAGAAATCTCCTTTCGTTTCTGCTTATCTTATAAAGCCGATTTTCAATCTGGATGAACTTCGAAAAATTGTCAATGGCAGTAATATCGAAGTTTCTTCTTAATCAATCTATTTGTGGATATTGATATTTCCTTTCCCAGGGCTGCAGGTTGCAACTTCTGGGAAAGGAAATTTTTGAGGTACCTCCATCTGGGAATTTCTACCAGGTTTAGAAGATAATGGCATCCACTATAACCCCAACCACGGACAAAATGACCGCGAGCCAAAGAGAGGCGGAAAACCCCCGCGTCTTGAAGTCTTTACTGAATTTATCGGCCAGTTCAATAATTATGGCATAGGCAATTACACGTGTAATGAATCCCAGGCCCAGGAAGTAGAATATACCCAAAGTCGCAATATTGAGAATGGCTGTGAGTAACCAGCTCAAAAAGAAACTTAAGACTCCAATAATGAGGGCCACTATAATAGCCGTCTTAAAGCCTTTGAGTTCCACCCGGGGCATGAAATTAGCTACCAGTAGTAAAACCAGAGCATCTATTAAAATGTGAATGAGCCATTGTAGCATAGTATAGATTTTAATTGGTTACAGTTTCTTCTGCGGGAAAATCAATCAGAGGTGTCGCTTATTTTCTTGGCCTTTTGCGTTAACTCATTAAGATCCGCCGG
>JAJUIC010000129.1 GCA_029265595.1 Flavobacteriaceae bacterium | reverse complement strand
CTGGTGTAGAATGGACCTGCCACGCGTTGCTTTCTATGGTCTGGCAGCTGATCGGCAGGGGAAAGCCGTTTGTTATCTCGTTTCATAGGTAAAAATTTGGGTTTGTAACTGAGTGAAATATCTAATTTATTGACAATTAATACCTTATCAAAGACTATTAAAAAAAGCTTAACACAATTTAGGTTTCGTTGGAAGAATTGAACCTTAGATACAATTGATGCTGCTTCTTCCTAATTCCCTACCCGAGTCATTGGGGAATGCATTCGGCCTGCGGGGCTACCTTAGAAACTGAAGTCAACATCAGCATTGCACTCCTGAAAGATTTCAGTTAATATTGTAAATCCGCAAAAACAATTCATTTGAAAAAACGGGGTCCACGTCCCGCATAATTAATAAAACCCAACTAGTAGGTGTTAAGAAAATAAGCAACTTCCAATGAAAAAATTCCGGTCAAGGCTGAGATCCCGGCTTCTTAGCCTGTTCTTAATTGCCATTTCCTTTTACCAGGTCAGCGCCCAATTGAAAGAACCAGCAAACGCCCGCGCAAAGAACCTTTCTGGCAAACCGCATACCCATGTTTTTGTGGATGACAGGGGGGTGATGCGCTGGAGTGGGAATCAGGAGGAAGTAAAAGGATTTGGAGTGAATTACAGCGCACCCTTTGCGCACGCCTATAGAAGCGCCCAGGCTTTAGGGGTGGATGTCAAACAAGCCATGGAAGAGGATGTATACCACATGAGCCGGCTGGATTTTGATCTGTTTCGAATGCATATCTGGGACACTGAGATTAGCGATTCCCTTGGGAACCTTCTAAACAATGAGCATCTGGATCACTTGGACTACCTGGTCAAATTACTGAAGGACCATGATATTAAAATGGTGCTCACGCCCATCGCATTTTGGGGCAATGGATGGCCGGAGCCTGATCAGCCCACTCCGGGCTTTTCCCATAAATATGGAAAAGACAAGAGCCTGACAGATCCGAATGCCATACAAGCCCAGCAAAACTACCTGGCACAGTTTCTTAATCATGTGAACCCCTATACCAAACTCGCCTATAAAGATGACCCGGATGTTATTGCATTTGAAATCAGTAACGAACCCCATCATCGGGAAGATCCCCAGCAGGTAACCCGTTTTATTTCGGGTATGGTTGAGGCTATGAAAAGCACCGGAACGCAGAAACCTATTTTCTATAACATCAGTCACAGCGTTCACCTGGCCCAAAACTACTTCGATGCCGGAATTGATGGCGGCACCTTCCAGTGGTATCCCACCGGCCTGATGTATGGAAAGGAGCTGGAAGGGAATCTTCTACCAAATGTGGCCTCCTATGAAATTCCTTTTGATAAGACCATTCGAAAAAATAAGGGCGCAAAACTGGTTTATGAATTTGATGCGGCCGATGTCCTCAAATCTTATATCTATCCTGCCATGGCACGCAGCTTCCGGGAAGCCGGCATTCAGATAGCGACTCATTTTGCCTATGATCCCCTCTTTCTGGCTTACGCCAACACCGAGTACAACACCCACTACATGAACCTGGCCTATACCCCGGCAAAGGCGCTTTCTCTGATGATCAGCGGAAAGATTTTTCATGAAATCCCTTTATACGAGCCTCAGCAGGCCTATGCATCCGAGGTGGAGGCCCCACCATTTTATTGGAGTTATCCCCGGGATCTGGCCCAATACAATACTCCGAAGCATTTTATCTACACCAATGACACTGACACTTCTCCCGTATCCCTTCAGGATCTACGGCAGGTGGTGGGCGTGGGAAATTCGCCGGTGGTGCGCTATCAGGGGACCGGCGCCTACTTTCTGGACAAAATTCAGGATGGCGTATGGCGTCTGGAACTCATGCCCGATGTCATTCAGGTAGCGGATCCCTTTGGGACCAACAGTCTCAAGCGGAAAGTGGCTGTTATTCAACACAACAACCGGGAGATGGAAGTGTATTTGCCTGATCTGGAAGCAAATTTTCAGGTGGTGGCACTGGCTGAAAAAGTTCCCAGTGTTACCGCATCAGAAAGCCGATTTTCAGTCGCCCCGGGAGCTTATTTATTACTGCGAGAGCCGGGCCTTTTAGAAACTTCCTATCCGGGTTGGGGTCCCCAGCGCCTTGCGCGCTATGTGGCACCTGAGGCTGATGTGACCCAAACCTACCTCATTCATCAACCCTTACCTGAGCTCACCGCACGTTCCGAGGCCGAGCTACAGGCAGAAATCGTGTCGGATCAGCCCATTGAAAAAGTGGAGGCCTGGTTTGAAAATGGCCAATCTTATGCAACGACACAGCTCCATCACACGGAGGGTTTTCAGTATGAAGCTCGTGTTCCAAAGGAGGTGCTGGAGGAAGGTTATCTTCAATACCGCATCATTGTTTATACCGCCACAGAAACTTTCACCTATCCAGGGGGAAAGAGAGGCAATCCCGGGCAATGGGATTTTCAAAGCGATGCTCCCTATAAGAGTCGCGTGTTATCTTCCTACAGGCCGGTGGTTCTTTTTAATGCCAACCAGGATGCCGGAGATATTGTGGGACCCTGGAAACCCGGGAATCGCCTGCATCCGACCGGAGATCCCAGTCAGGGCGAATACCAGGTCATGCTGATGGAACTGTTCACTCCGGATCCTGAAAACCCCAAGGCTGACCCTATATTTGACTATAGCTTCCGCTCCTATGTGGGAGACAAGCTTGCCGGTCGAAGGAAAGATGTGGCTGATAAAACGGACCTGGTAATAAGGGCCCGATCCCTGATGGAAGGACCACGACCTTTGCAAATAGCCCTGGTGACCAAAGACGGAGCCGCCTATGGCGTTACTTTAAAGCTTCAGCCGACCCTGGAGCAGTATCGGATTCCGATGGAGGATTTAAAACCCGTTCCCACCGTGACCCTGCCCAGACCTTACCCGACCTTCCTGCCATATTACCTGGAGCATGATCTGGAAGCCGGTCTGAGTCTGGATCAATTCGAGAGTCTGCAGTTTTCCATTGGGCCCGGTCTTCGGAACAATCAGCTGGATCAGCCGCATGCCATAGGAATTGAGCAGGTTTTTCTGGAATAATGCGACCGGGGTTTTAACAAATGAATTCTCAAGGAATTGATGGTTCCCTGTTCGGCTAATCCATTGGTTTTACAAGTGGTAAGATAGAAGGAAATTAATACTTCTCTTAGCACATCTGTGGGGAAAATAACAGTTGATACCAAACTTTGGGTAATATTTAAGACCTTAAATCAGGTTCTTATTTCCCTGACTCCCATGCATTTATTAATTTAGGAAACCACTCAAAATTTTTCGTGCATGAGAATAGGTTTCCACGCATCCCATGAACAATTCACACCAAGCCATCTGCTAAAGCTGGTGCAGCGAGCAGAAAAGGCCGGTTTTCAGGCCATCCTGTCCTCTGATCATTTTCATCCCTGGAGCAATGAGCAGGGGGAAAGTGGATTTGCCTGGAGCTGGCTGGGTGCTGCCATGCAGGCAACCAGCCTGGACTTTGGCATTGTAAATGCTCCTGGCCAGCGCTATCATCCGGCCATTATCGCTCAGGCCGTCGCCACACTGGAAGAGATGTTCCCGGGTCGCTTTTGGTTGTGCTCTGGTAGCGGACAGGCCCTGAATGAAAATATAACCGGCGAAAAATGGCCACCTAAACACCAGCGAAATGCGCGGTTGAAAGAATCCGTGGAAATCATGCGGGAGCTTTGGAAAGGCGAATATGTTTCCCGCAAGGGACTTATTCAGATAGAAAAGGCCCGCTTATACACCCTGCCCAGGGAGCTTCCGAGCGTCTATGGAGCCGCGATGACGGAAAAAACGGCCCGATGGCTGGGCGACTGGGCCGATGGAATGATTACCGTATCCAAGCCACCCGAAGAACTGGAAAAGGTCGTTTCGGCATTTCGCGAGCGTGCTGGACAAAGCAAACCGCTGGTTTTGAAAGTACAGCTGTCGTATGACCCTTCTCCCGAGAAAGCCTTAGAGCTGGCATGGGAACAATGGCGCAACAACATTTTTCCCAGCAAACTCCTGGGAGAATTGCACACTCCGGATCAATTTGATGATTTAGGAGCCATGGTGCGTCCTGAGGACCTGAAAAAGCATGTGCTGATCGGTTCCCATCCAGATGATTTCTTAGAGCACCTAAGGGCTTATAAATCCCTGGGGGTTGACACGGTGATCCTCCACAACGTAAATGAACACCAGGAGGCTTTCATAGATTTTTTTGAGAAAGAACTACTTCCGGCTTACCATAAATCAACAAAGAACTAATGGATAAATACTGGTACAAAAACGCCATCATATATTCCGCAGATGTGGAAACCTTCAAAGATTCCAACAATGATGGAATAGGAGATTTGCAAGGGATGAGAAATGCCCTGTCCTATCTTTCAAGTCTGGGCATCAACTGCATCTGGCTGCTGCCTATTTTCGAGACGCCCAACCAGGACAACGGGTACGATGTTCAGGATTATTTTAATGTGGATCCCCGACTGGGAGATTTGGGTGATTTCTCCCAGTTACTGGAATCGGCAGAAGAAAAGGGCATCCGTATTTTAATTGATCTGCCGGTGAATCACACCTCCACGCAGCATTTTTGGTTTCAAGAAGCTCGCAAAGATGAGAATTCCCGCTACCGGGATTTTTATATCTGGTCGAAAAATAAGCCAAAGGATCCCAAGCAAAACATAATGGCCGAGGATCACGAAGAAGGATCTCACTGGGAATGGGATGAGGAGGCGCAGGCTTATTATTTTCACACCTTCTTTAAGCACCAGCCAGATTTGAACATTGCCAACCCCCTGGTGCAGAAGGAAGTTTTCCGCATCATGCACTTCTGGTTGCGACTGGGAGTGGCCGGGTTCCGGATTGATGCTGCCCCTCATATGTTTAAAGACAAAGGGGATCGACAGATAGAGGGCGATCCGCATGAAATCTTTCGGAATTTCAGAGAATTTGTGGAGACGCAGAAAAAGGATGCCGTTTTGCTAGCCGAAGTGGATTTGGAGCCTGAAAGGTACCAGGAATTCTTCGGAGATGAAGACCAGATGCACATGCTGTTTAATTTCTATGTCAACAACTACCTGTTTCTTGGATTCGCCAAGGAGAAAGCCACCCCGGTGGCCAAAGCCCTGAAAAAAATCCCGCAACTCCAGGAAAAAGAACAAATGGCCGTGTTTGTTCGCAATCACGATGAACTAAACCTGGATAAACTCTCGGATAAGGAACGCGAG
>JAJUIC010000116.1 GCA_029265595.1 Flavobacteriaceae bacterium | reverse complement strand
TCATGATCCCGGGCTGTTAGCTGCACCGACATAATCAGCCACCAGAGTATATGCTTCTTTGAGTGCCTCGTTCAAATCGTTATTTTCTATGATGTGATCAAATTGTGGAGCAGTTGCCAACTCAATGGAAGCCTTGGCCACTCTCATATTGATCTTGTCATCGCTCTCCGTCTGGCGTTTCTTCAGTCGGATCTTGAGTTCTTCAATACTGGGTGGTTTTACAAAAACAGCCAGCGTGCGATCCGGATAAATCTTTTTTATATCCAGCCCGCCCACTACATCAATATCGAAAATCACGTGCTTGCCCTGAGCCCAGATCCGGTCAATTTCGCTTTTCAGGGTTCCGTAGAAATTGTCCCGGTACACTTCTTCCCATTCAAGGAATTCATCGTTTTTAATCTTCTGCTTGAAGCTCTTTAGATCCAGAAAGTAATAATCTTTGCCGTCAACCTCATTATCACGGGGCTCCCGTGAAGTAGCTGAAATCGAAAAATCAAGTTTTAACTCTTCCTGGGCCAGCAGGTAACGGACAATAGTAGTTTTACCAGAACCAGATGGAGCAGAAAAGACTATGAGTTTTCCTTCATCCATTAAAGTACGTTTAATAATTGTTCCTTGATTTTTTCCAGTTCATCCTTCATTTGCACCACTAATTGCTGCATCGGGGCATAATTGGATTTACTACCTATAGTATTGATCTCCCGGCCCATTTCCTGGGAGATGAATGAGAGCTTCTTCCCATTGGACTGATCAGAATTGAGGTTTTCCTCGAAATATTCAAGGTGCTTGGTGAGTCGTACCTTTTCCTCAGTTATGTCAAACTTCTCGATATAATAGATCAGTTCCTGCTCAAAGCGATTCTGATCAACATTTTCTTTCAGTTCCGCAATACCTTTCTTAAGACGTTGACGAACCCCTGCAATCCGGTCCGGATCCATTTCGATAACCTGATCCAGCAGCCTGCGGATGTTATCATTTCGCAGCACCAGTTCATTCTCAAGAGCCTTGCCTTCTGAATTTCTAAAAGCTACAATTTCTTTCAAGGCTTCTTCCACCCCTTTCTCCAGGGCACGAATTTCCTCCTCATCCAGGTCTTCTCGATCCGTTTTCAACACATCCGGCATTCGCACCGCCATTTTCAACAGTTCGGTCGAATCTCCATCCACAATTTGCTTCAACTGCTCCATGTAAGCTCGAACCACCGGCTGGTTAATTACAGAAGAAGTTTCTCCTGCGGATAGTTCTACATGTACCGTAAAATCTACTTTACCGCGCACCAATACCTGTGACAGGCGGTTTCGAAGCTTCAGTTCCTTTTCCCGATACTGAGCCGGAATCCTGGAATTGAGATCAAAGTTTTTACTGTTAAGCGATTTTAATTCGACGGTAATTTTTTTTGAAGGAAGTTGTATGACACTCTTCCCAAACCCGGTCATCGATTGAATCATGTGCTGTCTTTAAAAGTTCCGTAAAGATAAGTAAAAGCCATACAGAGGCCCAAAACATATCTGCCGGAGGATTTTAAAAAATGACAGGGAGCAGGAAAATAGGCTTTTATTATGCATGCATAGCAATTCTTTGTATTTTTACCTAAAAACCACAGAACATGTACTTTAAGGAATTTGAAATCCGTTGGAGCGATATTGATGCGAACAGGCACCTGGCTAACACCGCCTATGTGAATTTTATGAGCCATACGCGTATGAGCTTTTTAACGGAAAATGGAATGGGGCAGCGGGAACTGATCAACCATAATCTGGGACCGGTGGTATTTTACGAGCACTTCTATTATTTCAAAGAGGTCTTTGCGGGAAAACCGGTAAAAGTAACGCTGGAAGTAAAAGGTCTGTCAGAGGATGGGATGTTCTTTGAATTCGTTCACAACATGTACAACCACAAGGGGCAGCACGTGGCCCAATGCGAAATGATGGGTTCCTGGATTGATTTACGCACCCGAAAACTGACCTCTGTACCCGCACATTTTTTAAAGCCTTTGGAGCAGCTTCAGCGTACTGATGACTTCAAGGTGCTTTCTAAAGAGGATACCCGCAAGTTCGGCCGAAAACCAAAAGACCTTGATTTTGGGACCCTGTAGTCAGATCATGGGATCCGCCGTATGACCTATTTCTTAAATGGATTGCTTAGCGGCTTCCACGGTTTTTTTGGCATTCCCAATAAATACCTGATCACCACTAACAATCACCGGCCGTTTAAGAAAGGTATAATGCTCTAAAAGAAGATCTTTGTAGTTTTCTTCAGTCAGGTTTTGATTTTTTAATTCCCGCTCTTTGTACAACCTGGCCCTTTTACTGAACAAAGCTTCATAACTTCCCGATAGGGCCACCAGGGCTTCCAAATCGTTGACGGTCAGGGGGTCCTTTTTAATATCCTGAAGTTCGTAAGCTTCCGACGGGTTTAGCTCCTTTAGTATTTTCCTGCAGGTATCACAGGTGGAAAGATGGTATATTTTTTTCACTGAGAAAGGGGTTTTAAATATGGCAACACTTCTTTTAAAGGCAATGATAAAAAGAATTCACCATCGGCATAAGACGCAATTTCATAGGGATTATACACCATCAGAACCTGGTCTTTGCCGAAACCTATATTCACCGGCAAGTGAAATTGTTCGTTTTCAAACCAAAAACCGGTACTGTTGATGGAGGCATCCGAGGGTATTTTTTGTTGCTGGCGAAAAACTGCTTCCACATATCGGGTAAAATCTTCCGTGAACAAATCCCCATGGGCGTACCGCTGGCCGGTGCGGGGATCAAAGTTAAAAAAACTGGTAGCTCCATAGCCGTGTGCCCCACCAGCCAGAACTTCAGTCTCAACCCCAATTGTAATGAGAGTGTCGGACTCGTGGTAAAGACTCTGATTGGCAAGTGCTCTCCAAGGGAAATCCGTTCCAAACTTTTCCACCACCTCTTTTTGCTGGGAAATAAAATCCTCTGCCAGTTTTTGTGGATCTCTAACCTTCGGGTCTTCCTCCTGTGATATTGCCAGTGCCAGGTGTTGGTTGAGCGTCTGATTGATTTTATCGCTGACCTGAGAATTTCCGGTTACCTCCAAAACTTCCAGCTGAGCGATTGTGCAGTCATAACTTTCCACACTACAGGTGTCGCTGGATTTTGCAGTAAAGGTTTTAGGTTCAAATCCCAGTTCCACGGGCTGCTCCCGGTCTCGTTTACAGGCCCATAGCAGAAGCCCGCTCATAAGCAGGCAAGCCGTTTTTCTTATCATGATTTCGGGTGTTAAACTCATGGAAAGGTACGGGGTATTTTGTGATTGCACAACGCGAATGATATCTTTGTCAGTAAAATAGTTTCAAATGAAATTCAATACAAAAGTTATACATGGCGGTCAGGAAAATATTGATCCGGCCTATGGAGCAGTGATGCCTCCTATTTATCAAACCAGCACTTATAAGCAAAGCACTCCCGGAGGGCATAAGGGATTCGAGTACTCCCGAAGTGGCAATCCCACGCGGGATGCATTGGAAAAAGCACTGGCCAGTATTGAAAACGGGAAACACGGTCTTGCATTTGGTTCAGGTCTTGCAGCCATGGATGCCGTTCTGAAACTATTCAATCCCGGAGATGAGATTGTGTCTACCAATGATCTCTACGGGGGATCCTACAGGCTCTTCACCGGAATTTTTGAGAAGTTCGGCATAAAGTTCCACTTTGTCGGAATGGATGATATCGCAAGGATTGAGGAAAAGATCAATTCCAACACCAAACTAATTTGGGTGGAAACCCCTACCAATCCGATGATGAATGTCATCGATATCCAGGCAGTTTCACAATTGGCCAGGAAGAACCAGATCCTTTTGGCAGTCGACAATACCTTTGCCACTCCTTACCTTCAACGGCCGTTGGACCTGGGAGCTGATATTGTTATGCACAGTGCCACCAAATATCTGGGCGGCCACAGTGATGTGGTCATGGGAAGCCTGGTGGTGAAGGACGATAAACTGGCGCAGCGTTTATACTACATTCAAAATGCGAGTGGTGCAGTTCCCGGACCGCAGGATTCTTTCCTGGTGCTTCGGGGAATTAAGACCCTTCACCTTCGCATGCAGCGCCACTGCGAAAATGGAGCGGCTGTTGCCCAATTTTTAAAAGATCATCCTAAAGTAGGAAAAGTTTATTGGCCAGGTTTTGAAGATCATCCCGGTCATGAAACTGCCAAAAAACAAATGACCGGTTTTGGTGGAATGATTTCCTTCACCACAAAAGATGACAGCAAACAAAGCGCTGTGGAACTGGTTGAAAAGCTGCGCGTATTTACTCTTGCAGAATCCCTTGGAGGAGTGGAATCTCTGGCAGGCCACCCTGCCAGTATGACCCACGCCTCTATTCCTAAAGAAGAACGCGAAAAAACCGGTGTGGTCGATTCGCTGATTCGTCTGAGTGTGGGAATAGAAGATGAAGAAGACTTGATTGAAGATTTAAAACAAGCCCTGGGGTAAAGTATTCTGCCTCGAAAAGCTTTTTCTCTAAGTGGAGCCGTATTTTTCTTAGCGACCGATGGTTGTGTGAGAAAAGATGCGGCTCTTTTTTCTTTTTAGGATCCATCAAAGAAGGCGCGAAAAAGAATACCTCTATTCCAGTAAGACGGTAATACTGATAGGACACCGGACATAAGCGTTGATTTTGTACTTTAGCCTCTATGTTGATCACCACCAAAGCCATCGTTCTGGGGACACTTAAATACGGTGAAAGCGATTTAATTGTAAAGGCCTTCACCCTGAGTAGTGGCCTGAGGTCCTACTTAGTCAGAGGCGTACTGAAATCGAAGAAAGGAAAGCTCAGAGCTTCTCAGTTTCTGCTGCTCACGCAGCTGGAAATAGTGGCCAGCCATAAGGACAAAGGAACCCTGGAGAGTCTCAGAGATGCCAAAATCATTCACCCTTACCACAACCTCCATATGGATGTACGAAAGTCTTCCGTCATATTCTTCCTGGGGGAAGTGCTTCGCAATGCCGTAAAGGAGGAAGAAGCCAATCCAAATCTTTACGATTATCTCTCCTCTTCCCTGAGGTGGTTTGATCAGCAGGAAAAAGCTCCGAATTTCCACCTGCTCTTTTTGCTCAAGCTTTCACGATATCTCGGGTTCTATCCCGATGATTCTCAAAGGGATCTTCCCGTATTTAACCTGACTGACGGAACCTTTCAGGTTACCGAATCGAATGACTATTGTATCTCAGGTGGTAAGTTGTCATTACTAAGGCATCTATTAGGCACAGACTTTGAGGCCTTAAACCAAATCAAACTAAATAAGCATCAACGGTCAGAATTTCTGGTCATGCTGCTGGATTATTATAGCCTTCACCTTCATGGTTTTCAGAAACCCAAATCCCTAACTGTTCTCAACGAATTATTTGATTAATGCGATCCATTACCTTATTTTTTATTCTTCTCTATAGCGTGCTAACTCAGGCACAGGAAGTTTTTATTAAAGATAAGGTCAGTGGGAAACCCTTATTTCAGGTCGCAATTTTCAATGAGCAAAAAACCAAAAATGCCATTAGCGATTGGGAAGGCAAGGCGGATTTGTCGGTTTTTAGTTATGATGAAACCCTGATCTTTACCCATATTTCTCATCATCCTCTCAGTACCACCAAGGGACAAATTCTTCAAAGGGGTGGCGTGGTATTGCTTTCTCCAGACGAAAACGAACTTCAGGAGGTGGTGCTTTCTGCCTCGAAGTTCAGACAAAACAAAAGTGATCTGACTCAAAAAGTAATCGGTCTGAGTCAAAAAGATGTCCTTCTTACCAGCCCTCAGACCTCTGCCGATCTCCTTAAAAACAGCGGTCAGATCTATGTTCAGAAAAGCCAGCTAGGAGGAGGCAGTCCCATGATCAGAGGCTTTGCAACCAATCGACTTCTCATAACGATTGATGGGGTTCGAATGAACACCGCAATTTTCAGAGGAGGAAATGTGCAGAACGTTATTTCGATCGATCCATTAGCCGTAGAAAACACAGAAATCATCATGGGGCCCGGGTCCGTAATATACGGGAGTGATGCCGTGGGAGGAGTCATG
>JAJUIC010000185.1 GCA_029265595.1 Flavobacteriaceae bacterium | reverse complement strand
GGGAACCCGGCTCCAACCGACTTCAATCAAAATCCATTTAAACTGAAGCTTTAACCTCTTTGGAAGGGAGAAAATTTAACATTAGGCAACCCGAAACTTTAATTATATTTAAGATTTAATTTGAAATACTTTTTGGAATTCCTAATTTGGCAGACCTGATAATTACTTTTAAACCATGACGACAGTAAAAAGATTATTCGACTTCCCGTATTTTCAGCTGGAGAATGCGCCGCTGGAAAAAGCACTGGTAACTAAAAGGGATGGAGCCTGGAAGGCAACTTCCACAAAAGAATATATCGACCAGGCCAATAAAATGAGCCGCGGTCTGTTGCGGTTGGGGATTCAGCCAAATGATAAAGTTGCCGTTATCTCTTCCACCAATCGCACCGAATGGCACATATTGGATATTGGACTGTTACAGGTGGGGGCTCAAAATGTTCCGATTTATCCTACCATTTCGGAACAGGATTATGAATACATCCTCAATCACAGCGAAGCCAAATACTGTTTTGTTTCGGACCAGGAATTACTGGACAAAATCAATACTATCCGCGAAAAAACAGGTCTGATTGAGGTCTATTCCTTTGAAGAACTCCCGGGCTGCAAAAACTGGAATGAAATCCTGTCATCGGGACAGGACAATTCCAACCAGGCGGAGGTAGAAGCCCGGATGGCTGCCGTTAAAGAGGATGACATGGCCACGCTCATCTACACCTCCGGTACCACTGGAAAACCTAAAGGTGTCATGTTAAGCCACAAAAACGTCGTCAGTAATGTACTCTCGAGTTCCGATAGGGTTCCTTTTGAATTTGGAGAATTTACAGCACTTAGCTTCCTGCCGGTATGCCATATTTTTGAACGAATGATTCTTTATCTGTATCAGTATTACAGCGTTTCGGTTCATTTTGCAGAATCCATCGATCAGCTGAGTGATAACCTGAAAGAAGTGCGGCCTCACGTGATTTCTGCCGTTCCCAGAGTACTGGAGAAGGTTTACGACAAGATTGTAGCCAAGGGTTCCAGTGTGGGAGGCATCAAACAAAAGCTCTTTTTCTGGGCTCTGGAGCTGGGGCACAAATTTGAACCTTATGGCGCCAATGGATGGTGGTACGAGACCCAATTAAATCTTGCCCGGAAGCTGGTATTTTCGAAATGGAAAGAAGGCCTGGGCGGCCGGATAGAACTGGTGGTCTCCGGGAGTGCAGCCCTTCAGCCCCGGCTGGCAAGGGTTTTCGCAGCGGCCGGGATTCCGGTAATGGAAGGTTATGGCCTTACTGAAACCTCACCGGTTATAGCCGTTAACGACCAGCGAAATAACAACTTTAAAATCGGTACCGTAGGCAAACCCATTCCGGGAGTGGAAGTCAAGATTGATCACGACGGAGAAATCCTGACCAAGGGAGATTCCCTTATGAAAGGTTATTATAAGGATGAAGAGCGGACCCGGGAAGCCATAGACGAGCAAGGTTATTTCCATACCGGAGACATCGGAGAACTGGATTCTGAAGGATTCCTGAAAATCACCGATCGTAAAAAAGAGATGTTCAAAACCTCTGGCGGAAAATACATCGCTCCCCAAATCATCGAGAATAAAATGAAACAGTCCCGATTCATCGATGAGATTATGGTAGTGGGCGAAGGAGAAAAAATGCCAGCCGCTCTGATTCAGCCCAGTTTCGACTTTCTACGTGAATGGGCACGCCGAAAGAACATTGCAGTTGGAGAAACCAATCAGGAACTCATTGAGCACCCGGAGGTCATTGATCGGATTCGCCAGGAGTTAGAGCATTTTAATGAGAGTTTCGGGAAGTGGGAAAAGATCAAGAAGTTCGAGTTAACTCCGGATGTATGGAGTATTGAAGGAGGCCACCTCACCCCCACCCTCAAGTTAAAGAGACGAAACGTCATCGAAATCTATCAGAAACAGTACAACAAATTGTACGAAAGAACAAAGTAAAAATTCCAAGAGCAGGTTAGAAGGCGTTAGCTACGCATATGACCTGCTCTTAGTTTATGTTCTATTTTTCGGGATTTAACTCGTTGGTTCTCTTTGGTCGATTACCCCTTAATTTTAACGGGGTACACCTTAAGAGATATAGACTTCCAGAAGTTCCGCTTTTTCACCTGATAAACTGACTTCTCTGGTAGCAGCCGGAATCAGCAGGGTCTGCCCCGCTGTCAAAGATTCCGGGTAATCCCCAACCTGAACCGTCACCTTCCCGGAAACACACATGTATATAACGAATGAATCCAATTGGCTGTAATCCTTTTTCAGGTCCCCTGACACCGGCAGGTAATTGGTGGTGAAATATTCACACCTGGCTACCTGATTCGAGGTATTGGGTTCTTGATTATAAGTCAGTCGAAAATCATCCTTCCGTTCGAAATCAATGGCGTCCAGAGCCAGTTCGGTATGAAGTTCCCGAGAATTTCCCTGATCATCCACCCGGTCCCAGTCATAAATACGATAGGTGATATCGGAGGTTTGCTGAATCTCAGCCAGCAACACCCCCGCTCCAATAGCATGGACTTTCCCGGTACGGATAAAAAAGGACTCTCCCTTTTCTACTTTTTCAAAATTCAGCAGGTCTGTAATCTTACCTGCATTAAGATAATCAAGGTATTTTTCTTTGCTGATGCTTTCTTTAAAACCCACATTAATCTCTGCTCCCTCATCGGCTTGCAGTATGTACCACATTTCTGTTTTTCCAAAAGAATCATGCCGCTGGCGAGCAATCTCATCGTCGGGGTGCAACTGTACTGATAGTTCAGTTTTTGCATCGATGAACTTTATCAGTAATGGGAATTCATC
>JAJUIC010000163.1 GCA_029265595.1 Flavobacteriaceae bacterium | reverse complement strand
TTGTGGCTAATGTGAGTAAGGTAAGCTTTTTTCGGACTCACTCTATCTATGAACTCCAGTGCCTCCTTTAGATTAAAATGAGAATGGTGTGGCTCTTTGCGCAGCGCGTTGACCACCAGAACCTCTACTCCCCTGAGCTTCCTCAATTCCTCAGATTCAATTGTTTTGACATCCGTCAGATAGGCAAAATTACCGATTCGAAATCCATATACAGGAACCCTGTTATGCATGGCCTCTATGGGAATAATCGGCACGTCTCCTATTAAAAACGCTCTGCCGCTGATTTCATGTTCCCGAACACTGGGCGCTCCGGGATATTTATTCTCCGATTGAAAAATATAATCGAACCTTCTCCGAAGCGACTGAAGCACTCGGTCCCGGGCGTAAATGGGGATGTCCCCCTGCCGGAAAAAGAATGGCCGGATATCATCCAGTCCCACTGTATGATCACTGTGTTCGTGAGTCAAAAGAATGGCATCCAGACGGTCAATCGGATTTGACAGCATCTGTTGCCTGAAATCCGGACCGCAATCAATTACCAGGTTCAGCCCCTTGTATTTAACCAGTGCTGATACCCTTAGGCGTTTATCTTTCGGATTGTCGCTATGGCACACAGGATGGTTGCTCCCAATGACCGGGATTCCCTGAGAAGTTCCTGTTCCAAGTAGTACTACCTCCAAAGATAAATTTTTGACAAAACTAAGTAATATTTTTTGTTTGGGTCCCCATTTAGCTACCTTTGGTAAAGACTTTACTTTAAGTTGTTATTCCAAAAGTGTCCGCTATGCCAACAACAATTATGGGCGATCGAGAGTTCGAAAACATTCCCTCCACACAAAGTAAAGCCTTACGTATTAATCTGAACGAACATATTTACGGCACTTTTTCTGAAATCGGTGCTGGACAGGAAACCGTCCGGAACTTCTTCAGAGCCGGGGGTGCTTCCGGTACCATTGCCAAGGCCATGAGTGCCTACGACAAGGAGTTCAGTGATGCGATCTATGGGGTAGAACCCGATCACCGGTATGTTACCGAAGAACGACTTAAAAAAATGCTGGCCCTGGAGACGCAACTTATTGAAGACCGCATCTCCCGGGAGAAACATCCCAATAAGTTGTTTTTCACCTATGCCAACACAGTGGCGACCATAGATTTTGCCAAACAGTATAAAGGACACGGCTGGGTAGGGATCCGTTACCAGGTACACCCAAAGGAGGATTACAACGAAATCATCCTTCATTTGCGGTTTCATGAAAATGATGCAAAACTGCAACAACATACCTTAGGCGTCCTTGGAGTCAACCTGATTTACGGAGCCTTCTATAAATACGATCATCCGAAAAACCTGTTGAAGTACCTCTACGACCATCTGGACAAGGATCAGATCGAGATCGACACCATCAATTTTTCCGGCCCCAGGTTCGAGAAGGTGGACAACCGTCTGATGAGCCTGCAACTGGTAAAAAATGGAATGACCGAAGCCGTGATGTTCTCGCCTGAAGCCAAGAACGTACTGCCGGCCAAGGTGCTCTACAAAAAAAATATCCTGGCCCTCAGAGGCAGCTTTCGTCCGGTGACCAAGGTGAATATGGACATGTACAAGCAATCACTGGAGCTATTTTTGAAAGAGAAAAATGTTTCTAAAAGGAACACTGAGGTCATTTTTGAAATTACCTTGTCCAACCTCCGGGCAGAAGGGGAAATTGACGAACGGGATTTTATGGATCGCGCTGAACTGCTTTGTTCCTTGGGGCAGACCGTCATGATTTCCAATTTTCAGGAATATTACCGGGTAGTGGAATACTTTTCTCAGTATACCAAGCAACGGATGGGGCTGGCCATGGGAGTACCAAACCTCATTGAAATTTTCGATGAACGGTATTATCGCCACCTGAGCGGAGGTATTCTGGAAGCCTTTGGAAAGTTGTTCTTTAAAAACCTCAGGGTTTACCTCTACCCATTCAAGGATCGCAAAACAGGCGAGATTATCACCAGCGAAAACCTCAAAGTCCATCCTCGGATCAAGGAGCTCTACAAGTTTTTCAAATACAACGGAAAGCTTGTCGACATTGAAGGCTATGATCCGGAAATTCTGGACATTTTCTCCAGAGAGGTCCTTCATATGATTGCAGAGGGTCGGCCTGGATGGGAACAGATGCTCCCGGAGAAGACCGCTGCCATGATTAAAGAAAAACAGCTTTTCAGCTATAAAGAAAGTCAGGCCACTCAAGAAGCATAACAGTCTTCCCAAATAATTTTAATTTGTCTTATACTCAGGTTAAATTTTAACTGAGAAAAGAAAATTAGAACGAGATTTGGGTAAAACAAGATTGTTATGCAGAGGATTTTTCTGTTCTTACTGGCACTCATTAGTTTTCAAATAACCGCCCAAACCTCTTCCCATGAGAGAGGAACCAGCGCATCACCCTATGAGCTGAACTGGGCCCTTGACGGACCCTGGATAGGTGCAGGTTTAGGTTTGACGGCCTATGGTACCTATCTCATTTCGGAGAAAGATCGACTGCCGGAGTCGGAACTGGCTACCATGCGCAAAGATGATGTCATGGCCATCGACCGATGGGCAGCTGGCAATTATGATGAGGAATTGGACCGTATCAGCTATATTCCTTTTTATGCAGCCTTTGGCACACCATTACTATTCCTATTGGGCGAGGACGAGCGGAACCACGCAGGTCATATCGCGGTTCTTTATCTGGAGACCATGGCCACTACAGGGGCCCTGTTCACCATGACTGCCGGTTTGGTGGACAAAAGCCGGCCATACGTGTATAACGAAAATCTTCCTATAGAGGAACGCACCAATAAAGGGGCGCAACGGTCCTTTTTTGCGGGCCACGTGGCTGCGACCGGAGCAGCTACTTTCTTTTTTGCAAAGGTATTTCATGATTTTAATCCAGGGCATTGGGCCAGGCCTTACATCTGGACCGCTGCCGCACTGGTGCCGGCATGGGTGGGGTATTTACGCATTGAGTCGGGACATCATTTTCTAAGTGATTCCATCGTGGGCTATATCGTGGGAATGGCATCGGGAATTTTAATTCCTGAGCTTCACAAAAAAAGGGATCGAGACATCCAATTCTCCACCAGTATGGGAACGGATCTGATGGGCCGCCAGTACCAGGGAATCAGGCTTTCCTGCCAATTTTAGCAGCTGAGGGATAAACGAGTTTTTCCAATGCTACACCAAAACGCCAGCGCCCTTCCTGGAGCATTGGTTTCTGTATTAAGGCTAGTGTTGAAAATATTGCTACTTTTAGGAACTAAAATATTTCAACCTATGCATAAAATTATTTTGCTTGCCACTTTTCTGGGAGTCATCTCCTCACCTGTTTTGGCACAAAAAGTAGAGGTACCAATTGATACCGCCTACACCACCAACCACCAGGTCAACATCAATGGGCAGCGAATCAATTATTCTGCCACCACAGGTTTTCAGCCTGTCTGGAACCAGAGCGGAGACCCCATC
>JAJUIC010000170.1 GCA_029265595.1 Flavobacteriaceae bacterium | reverse complement strand
TGATGTGATGTTATGCTGGCTTCACAATCAGGATGCAAGACCCAGGACCAAATACACCGTCATGCATGCAGCCAATGAGCAAAAAGCGATGATCAAGGATGTGATGTATAAAATCGACATTAACACCTATGACCGCATCAATGACAATAAGGATCTTAAAATGAATGACATAGCGCGTGTCACCATTCGCTGTACCCGGCCTTTGATGATCGATCCTTACAGGGATAACCGCGGTACCGGGAGCCTCATCCTGGTAGATGATGCCACCAATGAAACGGTAGCGGCAGGAATGGTCATTTAAATGGCCTTTAGGCGGCATTGCTGAAGGCGCGGGCAGGAGATTTCCTGCCCATTTTTTTTCACCTGAAATACGGGGTTCTTGATTGTTGGTTTTGGCTTGGGCAAATGGGTGATTTTTCAAAATCGTAGGTAAACTGCATGGCCTTCATCTGGGAACTCACAGGTGTCTTTCTGTAGAATTCAATAGCATCCAAATCCTCCTTTTCAGCTTCCACAAAAGCCTGGTGAAATTCGTTCTCTTTGCAGAATTTGCAGGTTTCTGCTATTAGTAGTTTCCCGATTCCCTGCGGCTGGAATTCCAAAGCAACCCCTACATCATAGATGAAAGCAGTGGGTTTTTTTGAGTAATATCCCACTTAGACATATAAGGTGAGTCCGCCTATAACAACCCCCTTATTTTAGACCACAAAAACCATAAATTCCGGACTGGAAAGCAGCTTTTCTAAATAGGTCGCTTCAGGAATGGTCTCTTTATTTTCAAAGACTGTTTTAAAGATCTCAAGCAGGGCTGCGTAATCAGATCCCTCTTGCGGGTTTAGTCTTTGTACTTCCATCTTGTTGTTATTTTAATTTTCCATCCGAAAATAACGGCATAGGGTAAAATCTCAGAGCCGAGCAGTTCCTTCTTGTGAGGTTCCATTTTTGTGAGCAAAGCCAAAAAAAGCTGTCCAACAGTCAGACAGCTTTTTTTGTTCTTATACTGTGACTTTGCTTTTAATTTTTCCTTTCGAAATCCAGGTCCTGAAAATCAAAGCTGAAATCTGTCAGGGGAGATACTGCTTCCATAGTGAAACCATCTGCCTGTCCTTCCTTGTTGAGAGTGAACATAACAAAAGCATCGGCCATTAGCGTGCGGTCGTCCCATTTTACAACGAAGGTATTACCGTTGTAATAGCTCATTTCTCCTGCAAGATCAGAAACATTGGCTGACACAAAACGCAGACTTCCGTTTTCCTCTGTAATGTTTACTTCTCCGAACCATGGGTCCTTATACGTTCCGGCATATTCAGACAAATCAACGGAGGCACCCGAGCCTTGTTGTGCTTCTACTTCCGCCCAGACTTCTTCCTCTACTTTCTTACCGCGCTCCAGAGCTCTCAGACGAGATTCGTTATACTGCTTCACGCGATCCTTCCCTTTGATTCCGAAGTAGGCATCTTTTATGGTACTGGTAATGGCATTAAAGGCAGAGCCTGATTGCTGGTTTGTCAGTACGATGATTCCCAGTTCCAGTTCCGGAATCATGATCACCTGACTAACGATTCCCAGCAGGCCTCCGGTATGGGTTACCTGGTAGAAACCATTTTGATCGCTCAGGTTCCATCCCAGTCCATAGGCCATAAAATGAGTATTGTAATTGCCTTTTCCCGCACGGATTAAGGTTTGTGGAGTCCACATTTCCTTGTGCTGCTCCTTGCTGAAAAGTTCCTGTTCAAGATCCTCTCCATAACGTCCTTCATTGAGTTGCACCTGAACCCATTTACTCCAGTCCTTGACAGAGGAGTATATTCCGGCAGCAGCATTAGCAGCCTCGGTAAAGCTAAGTCCTACCGTTCTAAGCTCTCCATCCACAGGGGCATGACCGTCAATGACATTGGAGTAATCCTCAATCTCATGCCATGACATATAAGTATTGTCCATTCCTAAGGGCTGGAGAATATGCTGCTCTACGTAATCCTCAAAGCTTTGTCCGGAGATGCGTGCCACGACTTCTCCCGCCACGATATAAAGCAGGTTGTCATAATCGTACTTGGACCGGAAGGAAGAAACTGGTTTTAGGTATCGAAGATTGTGAATTAATTCGTCCCTGGTGGTGACATTGGAGGCAGGAAAAACCATCAAATCTCCTGCGCCCAGTCCCAGACCACTGCGGTGGGTCAGCAGATCCCGAACGGTGAATTCTCCTGTCACATAATGGTTGTATAGCTTAAAGTGAGGAATCACATCCACCACTTTGGTGTCCCATTCCATCTTTCCCTCATCAACTAATTGGGCTAGCGCAGCGGCCGTCACAGCTTTGGTGTTGGAGGCCACTCCGAACAAAGTGTTTTGATCAACCTCACCTCCTTTTTCCACTGAACGAACGCCATATCCTTTCGAATGGATGACCTCCCCATCTTTAAGGACTGCAACGGCCATCCCCGGCACGTTGAAAGTTTCCATGGTACGCTCCACAAGCGCATCAATTTGTTTTGATGAAAGACCTTTTCCGGGAGCTTTGGTCTGGGCAAAACCCAGTCCGGGCAGTACTGCTATTAAAAAAAGGAGCAGGTACCTTTGTATCCGATTTAATTTCATTATAAAGAAGTTGAATGTGTAATACTGGTAAAGATAAAAAAGTTCTGTAAACCCTTTACTGAACCGGACTTTAAAGCACCATTTCTGTAAAGAGCTTCTTAATTCTGAATTCATTTTATTCGGGCTCAGGAGGAAGCTGCGGATACCTGCAGAGGGTCAATAAGTTGATCCACGCGCTTAAACTGATAGCCCCGGGAACGGAGTTCCGGAATTAGTTTTTCAAGGTAGGGATAGAATTTATCCTCCCGGTCCGATCCTACGCCAATGTGAATCAGGAGCAGAAATCCATTAAGGCCATGCGCTGATTTTTCCTCATATTCCAATATACTCTCGTAAATGGTCTGACTGCTACGGTAGTTGGGCATATCGGGTGAAGTGTAGTCCGCGTGGGACAACGTGCCATAGGTGATGTTAATCAAGTACAGGCCCTGATCTGCCGTCCACTGACTGATACTGTCGTTGTACCATTCATAGGGTGGAAGAAACAGGGGTGCATCCTCAGGAAAAATTCCGAAGCGTTCCATTTCCTGGTAGTTGTCCCAAAGGTCTTTGGTAAAAGTAGCCTGATCCACCAGTAGACTATCACGGTGGGTCCAATCGCAATAGAGCAGATGCTGGTCGGAATGAGCTCCCAGGTAATGGTCCTGGTTTTTTAGCTGGTGAATCAAAG
>JAJUIC010000054.1 GCA_029265595.1 Flavobacteriaceae bacterium | reverse complement strand
ATTAAAAACGGGCTCTGAGCGTATGGAAAAAATTACTTTTTTATTGGTGGACGATGATCCCACCAGCAACCTGATTACAACCTACAACATTAGAAAAAAACTGCCCCAGGCCCGCATTCACTCTTTTAAAGAGGCTCCCCGGGCCCTGGAATATATTGACCATCACTGGAGGGATCTTGCAAGGGAAGTGGTTTATCTGCTGACCGATTGGAATATGCCTGGGATGAGCGGATCTGAATTTCTGGGACAACTAGGAAAGCGCCATCCAAAGATCCTTTCACATTTTAATATTTATGTGCTGTCAGCCTGTGATCAGGACGTGGAAAAGAAACAAGCCATGGCAAATGGCGTTCGGGGAAATCTTATGAAACCCCTGGATCAGGCCACCCTGGAAGCACTTCTGGATTGATTTCAATTAGCAACCTGGCATTCCTTATCCAATAGAAAAGGCCTTCCCGGATCGAGTCTTTAAAAATTTCCGGCTTTAATTCGGGCATAGGCTTCCCGAATGGTGTCCTGTCCGTACTGACGCTCCAATCTGCGGACGGTAAAATGACCTTTGGCCGTTTGTTGAAAATGGTCGATAAAGATGGTATTGATAAGGGCGCCGCTGGCAGCCCCTATAAAAGGCAGGGCCTGTGCTGCAGCCTTTTCTGTCACCTGAATCCCGAATCGAGGGGCCACTGCAGTAATTAATTTCAGCACAGCCGGAGCACCCTCTTCACTGAGGCCTCTGGTGGCCACGTGCCTGGATGCCGAAGATATGGAATGCGCCATCATGGCTCGTACAGCATAGTACCCGCTGTCAGTGGAATCATCGGCCGTGGAGGGTCCTCCCAAAGCCAGCACCTCCAGACAGGCCTGCTTGGCTTCTTTTCCTTCTAGTGCCTCCCCCTGAGAACGCGCTACATCGGCAATGGACCGGAGCATAATAGTGGTAGAGGCGGGGAGTTCCAGGGCCAGTCCGGCCAGCCCGAAAAATCCTCCCACACCTCCGGTGATGGCGACCCCCAGTTTATGCAAATTATTAGAAGCTTTCCCACTGCGGCGTCCGTTGACACTAAAAATAGCAGCATCCGATGCTTTTATAAGGGCCGATTGGGTGACTTTTTCAATTTGGCTGTTCCAGTTATCCGGCAACAATCCAAATCCCTTTTCAATCGGCCTGCCGATGGCATTGGTAATGCGGGCCGCCAGACTCGGATTTTCCAGTATGCGTTGGGCTTGTTTTAATTCCAGGAGCACCTGGTGTGGTAAATTGTTTTGACTGTGGTCCATATTTTTCTGTGAATCTAGTGGTTGGGGAAGCGCGAATTTTTCCCTGTCCAACGAAGATAAGCAATAGCAAGATTGGCAAAAAAGTCTTTTAACATGCTTTTTGGTCACGGTCCTACCGCTATAATGCCCCGAAAAGGCCTGCAGGCTAAATTCCCTATAAAAACCAGAAGCTCAGGAGCGTATGAAAATCAAATCCCCACATATACCTTCACTCCGCACCATTACAATAGGAATCCGTGAAACAATCAGCAAGAATTTCAGGCTATGTGCACGAATTCTAACATTTTTTCCGATTCTACAAATTCTGACTTTGTTTTTAACCTTTTATTGAGCATTGCTGTTAAATGAGAATTAAATGAAGTGCATAAAATTGCATCAGTGTGAGATATATTTAGCTTTGTTAAACCAACTGTGACCCTAGCTTTTCAATGGATATTAAACAAAGAATTAAGGACAATTTTCAGTACTTCTTCTACTTCTTCAGATACCTTCGCTACCGCATTTTTGTAGCCTTTGGATTGAGTTTTACGAAAGGACTACTGGATGGTTTTGGGCTGGCCATGTTCATCCCTTTGTTGAAGGTCTCCAGCGAGCAGGAGCAGGCGGACGCAGGATCGGATGAGCTGGGGAATCTCAGTTTTCTTCCTGAATCCCTCGAGGCCATAGGCATTGATATGAACCTGGTCAATGTGCTGCTGATCATTCTTTTCTTCTTCTGTATGAAAGGAGTGGTCACTTTTATTGAAGGCTACGTCCAGGTTTTATATCAGCAGCGGTTCATGAGGCAAATTCGAATATCCAATATCAACCTGCTCAACTCCTTCAACTTCAGAAGCTTTGTAAAGTCGGATGTGGGGAAGATCCAGAATACCTTCAGTGGAGAGGTGGAGCGGGTAAATGTAGCCTATAAGAGTTATTTTAAATCCATTGAATACGGAGTGTTGGTTCTGGTATACGTACTGATGGCTTTTTCTGCCAATGCCCGTTTCGCCCTCATTGTGGCCGTAGGGGGCGTCCTGAGCAACATTTTGTTTAAGTGGCTGTTTAAGAAAACCAAGCAACTCTCTAAAAAATACACCTCCAGCGCTCACAGCTTTCAGGGGCTGCTCATCCAGCTGGTGGCCACCTATAAATACCTTAAGGCCACAGGCCGAAATAAGTTTTACGGAGAAAAATTAAAATCAAATATTACCAGGCTGGAGTACCTCCAGCGCAACATTGGGATTGTGGATTCCCTGTTGAGGGCCCTGAGGGAACCGGTGACCATTTTTGTGGTGGTGGTGGGCATCCTGATTCAAATCACCTATTTCAATCCAGACATTGGCCTGATTATCCTGAGTCTGTTGTTCCTCTACCGCTCGCTCACCTTTTTGATGGCCCTGCAGGAACAGTGGAACCGCTTTTTGGGGGTTTCGGGATCTTTGGAGAATCTGGCGGCCTTCACCCAGGAACTGGGAAGGGACAAGGAGCGGAACGGAAAGATTGCCTTTGAAGGATTTAGTCGTACCATCCAGTTGGAGAATGTTCATTTCCACTATGATGATTACGTGGTGATTCAGGGAATCGATCTGGAAATTTATAAAAACGAAACCATCGCTATAGTAGGAGAGAGCGGATCCGGGAAATCCACCCTGATGAATTTGCTCTCCGGGCTCTTACAACCCACCCAGGGTAGAATGCTGATTGACGGGGTCGATATCACGGAGATAGATCAGTATTCCTACCGCAAAAAAATAGGTTATATCGCCCAGGAAGCGCCCATTTTCAATGACACGATTTTTAATAATGTCACCTTCTGGGCGGAGAAAACCCCGGAAACCATGGCGCGTTTCCGCCATGCCATTCAAAAAGCAGCCATTGCGTCCTTCGTGGATCAGTTACCGGCAAAGGAAGATGAATACCTGGGCAATAACGGAATTAATATCAGTGGAGGTCAGAAGCAGCGGCTCTCCATTGCCCGGGAGCTCTACAAGGACGTAGATTTCCTGTTCATGGACGAAGCCACCTCGGCCCTGGATGGAGAGACTGAGAAAGAGATTCAGCAAAATATGGATGAGCTTAAAGGGGAATATACCATCCTGATGATCGCCCACAGACTGGCAACCATTAAAAATGCCGACCGGATCGTGCTGCTCAACAATGGAAGAGTGGAGGCCATCGGAACCTTTGCCGAGCTGGTAGCCACCTCGGAACGATTTGAAGAAATGGTGCGCCTGCAGGGCATGGCACCGGAACAAATAAATAACCAGGTATGAAAAAACTTCTACTACACGGACATGATTACCTGGGCTTCTTCTTGTTTGGTAATAAACTCAGCAGGAAGAATCTGAAGTTGCTTACGGCACACCTGGGCCTTAATGGATGGCACAGGTTGTATGAGCGCGTCATCCAGGAATATGACGAGGAACTGCATTTTCCAGAGCATCTCTGGAATAGTGGAAAGTCCTTTATAGGAAGAGGGTATGGAGCCAATACCCTCAATACCTATAGAAAAGTCCTGCTGGAAGGGGAGCCGGCTTTTGAGAAGGTGTATTTTAAGAAATACCCCGATTATAAAAAGTGCAAGTATTTCTATGACCATATCCGCAATACGCTTGAAGAAAAGGGTATTCAGGCTCCTGAGCTGTTGTGCGTGCGGGAAGGAAAGAAACTAGCCCTGATGTACTTCCAGTACATCGATCTGGAAAACGAACCCCACAAACCGCATGATATGCATCGGGCACTGGCCATAAGTAGGGCACTTTCGGAAATTGAAATTCAGGATGTAGGATCGAAAAAAGCTTTTCTGCTGGATTTTGAAAGCGACCCGATGGTGAAGAAAAGACTACGCCTGCTTAATAAGAAGCTCAAAGCAGAATTCAGGGAGGCCGGCATGGAGGATTCCTCTGGGCGCAAGGCGCTCAAGAAATTGATCCAGGAGTTTTTACAGGACCTCAAAGAAGGGGAAAGGGTGCTGCAGCATGGGGATTTGTTCTGGGACAATTTTTCCAGCTCATACGTGATAGACTGGGACCGCATGGGCTTGTATCCCTTCGGGTACGACCTGGGACTCATCCTGGCCTTTTATAAACTGCAGGGGAAAACTCAGGTCTCTCCTCAAGATATTTTGGAAGAGATTGCTTTGATGGGATTTGACAAACCACAGCAGGTGAGGGCGCTGTATTTTTTTGCCGTGCTGTTTCTCATCAGTCGATCAAAGCCAAACGAGCACAATTTTACCAAACTGGTAGCACATTTAAATAAAATAAAAGTCAATGAAAATACTGGATTGTACGCTTAGAGATGGCGGGTATTACACGAATTGGGATTTCGACCAGGATCTGGTGAGGAATTATTTTGATTCCTTCAACAAACTTCCTGTGGATTATCTGGAAATCGGGTACCGTTCCAATCCCATGGACAATTATCTGGGGGAGTATTTCTATTGTCCTCCTTATTTACTGGAAGAGGTCCGGCGTATGAGTGATAAAAAACTCGTCATTATTCTCAATGAGAAGGACGTGCGGGCGGAACATGCACAGGCTTTACTGGAACCTTGCAAAGGCTATATCGACATGGTTCGCATGGCTATTGATCCCAAAAACTTCAGCCGAGCCTTGAAACTGGCCGAGGCGGTCAAGGCCATGGGCTTTGAAGTTGGATTCAACGTAATGTACATGTCCACCTGGGAGCAGCACCGAGAATTTCTGGAGCAGATCAAGGAGGTCACCGGAATCGCGGATTATTTCTATATGGTGGATTCCTTCGGGGGCGTCTACCCCGAGGAAGTCCGGCGCATCTATGATACCGTTCGCAGCCAGACCGATGTGGCCATTGGATTCCATGGCCACAACAACCTGCAAATGGGACTGATCAACACCCTGACCGCCCTGGAATGCGGAGCCGAAATGGTGGATGCCACCGTAACCGGAATGGGGCGGGGAGCCGGAAACCTTCGCACCGAACTGCTGCTCACCGCACTGCAGGGACGCGGACAACTTCAGGGCGACCTGGATTTTAATGCCCTGAGTAAAGTGGTGGATCCCTTTGCCAGGATGCAACAGGACTATGGCTGGGGAACGACCCTTCCTTATATGGTTTCCGGGGCTCATTCCCTGCCACAAAAGGAAGTCATGGAGTGGGTCACCAAACGCTACTACTCTTTAAACAGCATAATACGCGCCCTGTCCAACCAGTCTAAAGGAATTAAGGACAATAAGGAGCTTAAAAAACTGGAATTCTCATCGGCTCAGAAACACGAGGAAGTCTTACTGGTAGGAGGCGGGCCCAATGCCGTGAAACACTCCCGCGCCATTGGGGAATTTCTGGATAAAAATCCCAACGTGGCGGTGGTACATGCCAGTTCTAAAAATGCCCGCAGTTATGACGAGGTCAAAAACAATCAGGTATTCTGTCTGGTGGGGAATGAGGGACACCGCCTGGAGGAAGTTTTTGACTTTGATACCAAGATTGAAGGCCGCTGCGTGTTACCACCTTATCCCCGCAAGATGGGAACCTATATTCCCAGCGCTTTATCCGATTGTTCCTATGAATTGGAGGAGGTGACCTTTACCAACAAATATCAGGACTCCCATACCGCCATTGCCCTACAGACGGCCATTGAGCTTGGCGCCTCCAAAATATACGTTACCGGATACGATGGATACTCCGGAGACAGTATTGGTAAAAAAGAACAGGAACTATTTCTGGAAAACGAATACCTTTTTGAACGCTTTAGGAAGAAGTACTCCATTCCACTGGTGAGCCTGACCTCTTCTTTGTATGAAGGTCTGGCCAAAAGCTCTGTTTATTCAATGATCGAAAAGTCATGATAGGTATATTTTCAAAAACCATAGACAGTAATTTCATTGAGGCCCTGGGACCCGCTGGACTGGATTTTGTCATCCTGGATCAGGAACACGGGCCCATTACCCTGGAGACCCTTCACAACCACGTTCGGGCCGCCAAATGTGGACGACTCAAATCGGTGGTACGCGTTCGGGGAGTGGATGCCAATGCGATAGGATCGGCTCTGGATACGGGTGCGGATGGGGTACAGGTCCCCAATATCAGCACCCCACAGCAGGCCAGGGAGGCGGTAGCGGCTGCCCGGTTTCATCCTATGGGACAGCGAGGGGTCTGCCGGTTTGTAAAAGCAGCTCACTTCGGATCGGTGCCCAAGGAAGAATATTTCACGGAGGCCAACACCAAACTGGTGATACTACAGGTGGAAGGAAAAGAGGGGATTGCCAATCTGGATGCGATTCTGGAAGTGGAGGGATACGACATTCTGTTTGTGGGACCGTATGATCTCTCCCAATCGCTGGGGATTCCCGGGCAGATTGATCATCCCAAAATGAACCAGACCATGGCAGCAGTAGCCAGCAAGGCCCAGAGCAAGGGAAAACAACTGGGAACCTTTGCCGATTCTCTGGATAGCGCCAAAGCCCTGCAAAAGGCAGGATTCCAGTACCTGGCCTACTCGGTGGATGTCAACATCTTTTTGGAGGCCGCAAAAAAAATTAAAGAAGCATTATCGAATTAATCAATAGAAGCAATGAAAAAATTAGTAGCCGTTATTCCGGTGCGGGCAGGATCGCAACGGGTCAAAGACAAAAACATCAGGGCCTTTGCCGGAAAATCGCTGTTGGAGCATAAGATTGAAACGGTCAAACAGCTCCCTGTGGAAGACATCATTGTCAACACCGACAGTGAAGAAGCCATTGAAATTGCCAAACGCGAGGGAGTTTCCTTTCACAAAAGAGAGCCTTATTACGCCAGTTCCGAATGTAGCAATAGTGAATTTCACCACTACCTGGCCCAGGTCACACCGGCCCAGAACATTCTGGTGGCTCAGGTGACCGCCCCGCTGATTAAAAAGGAGAGTTACTTGCAGGCTATTGATGAGTTCATGCAGTCGGATTGTGACAGTCTGATGTCTGTTCGCGTGCTGAAGGAATTCATCTGGTACCAGGGAGAGCCCCTGAACTATTCCAGAGATCACATGCCCAACTCTCAGGATCTTCCGGAATACGTGGTTCCTACCTTCGGGCTGGTCATCGTAAAGCGCGATGCAATGCTGGAGAACAGAAGCTACATCGGAAAAAATCCGTTGTTCTATAAAATAACCCAGGAAGAGGCCATTGATATTGATACGCAGCTGGATTTTGAATTCGCTGAGTTCATGTATCAAAAGACCTTCAGTCCTTTGGAAAATATTTAGTAAGCGTGTTTGAAGTAGGGGAACATATCAAAAATATTCTGTGGGATTTCGATGGGGTTCTGATGGATTCCATGGATATCCGCGACCAGGGATTTGTAGAGGTGCTGAAAGATTATCCAAAAAAGGATGTGGATGCCTTGATGAAATTTCACCGGGCCAATGGAGGATTGTCCCGCTATGTCAAATTCCGGTATTTCTTCGAGGAAATACAAAAAGAAAGCATCACCGATCAGCAGGTACAAGAATACGCGGATGCTTTTTCACAGGTCATGCTGGAAAAAATGATGGACAGGGGGCTGCTTATTGCCGATGCCGTGGAATTCGTCAGGCGGCATCACAGTAAATACCGAATGCACATTGTATCGGGTTCGGATCAGAAGGAGCTGCGTCAAATCTGCCGCAATCTGGAAATTGCAACCTATTTCCGGTCCATTCACGGCTCTCCGACACCCAAAACTCAGCTGGTAAAACAGGTATTGGAAAATAACTCCTACCAACCCAGGGAGACTATATTGATTGGGGATTCCATCAACGATTACGATGCGGCAGTGGCCAATAATATCGGTTTTTACGGATATAATAACCACCAATTAAAGGAAGTGAGCAAACAGTATATTCAAAAATTCGGATAAGATGAAGGTTCTGGAAAATATTAGTGCCATGCGGCGGATGGCCACGGCCTCTCGCATCTTTCACCCACAACTGCACCTGGGCGGAAAACGCATTGCGGTGGTGGGGCCAGCCGATTCTGCCTTTGAAAAGCCAAAAGGAGATTATATCAATGGTTTTGATTATGTGATACGGATCAACAAAGCTCCGCATTCGCTTTCGGAATCTAAAATGCCCTATATCGGGAATCGGACAGATATTTTGTTCCATTCCTTTTTTGAAAACAACGAAACCGGTGGCGGCCCCATTGATTTCGACCTTTATCACCAGCAAGGGGTGAAGTTTCTGATCAACCCCAACAACTGCGTATTTGGACTCCGGGCGCACCTGGCGTATTTCAAACGCAACACCTATGACGATCAGACCTATTTATTACCCTGGAACTTCTACCACCGGTTGCGAAAGAATTTCGCAGACTATGTTCCTACGGTCGGATATTCAGCGCTCTATACTGCGCTGCACTCCGGGGCAAAAGAAGTATACATCACCGGGTTTACCTTTTTCAAGACCCCCTATATGAGTGATTACAGGGATCATTTAAAAGATGTAGACACCAACCAAAAGCATATAAAGGACCACGGAATGCACAATCCCGACCTTGAACTAAGCGAATTCATAAAAAACTACCAGCCTCGTCAATCTTTTGTCAAGCTTGATGATGCTTTAAAAGACATTGTCAACACACACTATGGATCAAGAAGCACCATTGCGGCAGAGTAAATGTGGAATCTTCATTGTACCTCGTTCCAGTTACGAATGGAAAGGGAATGAGGCAGGATGGATTACTACAGCAGGCTGGGCCTCCGCAGGCCAGCAGTTGTGGGGGGAGGCTATCGTGACCACCACCGACGGCGTATTCAGCCCTCAGAAGGCTATGTTGTTTCCTCAAAAATCGGAAAACGCACCCAAGAAAAGCCGCTACAGAGTGCTGCGACATTTCGTACCGGAAGTAGCTATTACCGCTTTAAAAGATTACAACCTCAAGAAATCCAAACCCAGGCAGTGGCCCATCGAGCGCAATGGGACCCTCAAGGGAAAGGAAGTGAAAATGATATGGCAGCGGCACGACTTGTTCCCGGGACCGGGAAGAAAGTTGGCGGATAAATTTCAGGTTCCTCTGGTGACTTCCGTAGAGGCCCTGGCTGTTTGGGAAGCCCGTAAATGGGGAGTGAAAAGACCCATCTGGGGTCGTTTGCTGGAAGATCGGGTAGAGGCCAAAGCCCTCATGGAATCCGATCTGATTTGCTGTGTTTCCCAGGAAGTAAAGGACAAGGTAATATCTCTGGGGATCCCGGAAGAAAAAGTGATTATTACTCCGAACCGGGTTGATTCCACGCTCTTTAATCCAGATATCGATGGCAGCCCCGTGAGCAACAAATACCAACTTCAGGACAAAATCGTTCTGGGTTGGACCGGAAGCTTCCGCGGATTCCATGCCCTGGATAATGTGATTTCCGCCTTTGATATGATTCATCGCAAGTACCCGCAAACGGTGCTGATGCTGGTGGGCGACGGGCTGGAATTTGAGCCCGTCAAAGCCATGATTGCCGAACGCAAGCTGGATGATGCTGTCATTATGCCCGGGCGCAAGAAATTTAATGAAATCCCGGATTTTGTAGCCAATTTCGACATCTCCATTGTCAGTGCGCGCTCCGCAGAAGGATTCCATTACTCTCCTTTGAAACTCCGGGAATACATGGCTGCCGGAAAACCCGTGGTGGCCCCCAATGCAGGGGATCTGCCGGATATTTTTACCGATGGGGAAGACCTGTTGCTTTATGAGGCGGGGAATCCACGAAGTCTGGCCGAGAAGATTCTAATGCTGATTGAGGATCCTGCCAAGCATCGGCAGCTGCAGGAAAATGCAAAGAACTGGTTTAAAAATGAAGGAGCCTGGGTCCATGAATTAAAGAAAGTATGTGACATCCTGAAGATTAGTTATTAAAAGGATGACACTGCGATATGCAGGAATTGAAACATAAAATTATGGCTTTAAAGATCATCCAAATACTACAAAAACCACAACTGCGGGGAGCAGAGATATTTGCCTGCCAATTATCCGAACATCTGCGACAGCAGGGGCATGAGGTATTGGTCGTCACGCTATTCAAAGGGGATGCTGACCTGCCATTTTACGGAAAAATCGTGCATCTGGGACGCTCTCCCGCCAAACGTTTTTACGATCGCAGAGCCTGGCGCGAACTGGGCCTGATCATACAGGAATTTGACCCGGATGTGGTGCAGGCAAATGCAGCAGACACTTTAAAATATGCGGTGAGTTCCAAACTCCTTTACCGCTGGAAGGCGCCTATTGTATTTAGAAATGCCAATAAAATGGGAGACTTTATCGATACCAGACTCAAGTGGTATCTCAACCGGTTTTACCTGTCCAAGGTGGATTATGTGGTTTCGGTCAGTGAGCAGTGCCGGCTGGATTTTAAAAAGACTTTCAATTTTCCGGACCAGCGTTTGACCACCGTGGAGATTGGAGTAGAGCAGAAGCGGACCGGACGGGTTCCCAGGGACCTGGAAAAGATCTTTAGAAAAGGTCGGGTCCTGACTCATATCGGAGGTTTTGTTCCGGAGAAGAACCATCAGGGACTGCTTCGGATTTTCAGTAAAGTTTCCCGTGATTTTCCGGACCTTCAGTTAATTCTAATTGGAAAGGGAAAACTGCAGGGTGCCACCTGGCAGCAGGCCAAGGAGCTGGGGCTGAATGAAAATATTCACTTTCTGGATTACCGCCAGGATGTTCTAAATATCCTGACCCATTCCACGGCTTTTGTAATGCCCAGTTTGATTGAAGGCCTGCCGGCAGTGATTCTGGAGGCAATGTACTGCCAGACCCCTGTGATTGCGTATCAGGTGGGTGGAATTGGAGAAGTGGTCCGCAGTGGCGAGACAGGCTGGCTAATTGAGAAAAACAATGAAGCCGGATTTGAAGCGGCTCTGGAGGAAGTGCTTAAAAACGGAGAAGAAGCCCGAAAACGCGCAAATAAAGCCAAACAACTGGTTACCAATAAATATATGAACGACCAAATTGCCCGAAGATTTACCCAGGCGTACCACCAGGTTCAAAAACTGAGAAACCCTCAACAGAGACTCCACAAGACCAGGGAGCGAGAAATGACCCAGGTACCATAGCTGTCAAAACCAATTTATGGAAAAAATCAAAATTCTACATATCATTAAATCTCTTGGGCGGGGAGGGGCGGAAATGCTACTGCCCGAGACGCTCAAGTTGCACGATACCCAGCGGTATGAGTTTCACTACATTTATTTTCTT